>PMOH01000531.1:6056-8787 GCA_003161515.1 Deltaproteobacteria bacterium | reverse complement strand
GAAAATCGCGCAGCGGTCCTTTGAAGAACTTCCGCGCTATTGTTCATCACTTGCGGATTTCTAACGGCTCGAATACTTCCATACAGAACTGTCGGACTAACCTGCATCGACCTTTGACTGGTCGTGCGAATGCGAGTGGGATAATAATGAAGCGCAACTCCTTTAAAATGTCGTGTCTTGCCGTCGCGGCGGTGCTCGTGCTCGCTTCGGCCTGCAAAGGCGCAACGGATGGACTCCCAGTGAGAAACACAGGCCATTACGCAATTATCGACACCGAACGCGGCACTATTGTCCTCGAGCTGTATCCCGAAGCGGCGCCGAAGACCGTCGCGAATTTCGAGACGCTGGTGAACAAGGGCTTCTACAACGGCCTGACGTGGCATCGCGTCGTGCCGGACTTCGTGATCCAGGGCGGCGATCCTGATGGCACCGGCGCCGGCGGCCCCGGATACACCGTCCCCGCCGAGATCAAAGAGAAGCATCTGCGCGGAAGTCTCGCGACCGCGCGCCAGGGCGACGAAGTGAATCCGAAACGTGAGTCGAGCGGCAGCCAGTTCTACATCTGTCTCCAGCCGCAGCCGGGACTCGACGGGCAATACACCGTTTTCGGCGGCGTGATTAAGGGGATGGACGCCGTCGATCAGATACAGAAGGGCGACCACATGAAGAAAATCACGCTCGCCAAGGAGCCGCCGAAGTAAGGTGGCCCGCGCAAGGCGGGCGACTCGGAACCGGAACCGGCTTCGCGTGACGCGAAGCTGTCCGAGATCCTTCCTCCCGTCGCGTTGCTCAGGTCGTCAGGATGACAGGCGGGTCGCTGGCGTATTCCGATGACGCAGCCGGCGGGGCCCTACTTCAGCGTTGACCTGCATCTCCACACCAATCGCGGCAGCTCGGACTCGAACCTCGCGCCGAAGGACTTGGTCGAGCGCGCCCGCGCGATCGGAATTGGCGCAGTCTGCATCACCGAGCACGACAATATGTGGGACTCGCGCGAAATAGCCGCGATGGCCGGCGACTCGGGTGTGATCTTCCTGCGCGGGATGGAAGTGACGACCGACATGGGGCACGTCGGCGCGTTCGGGCTCGAGCGCTACGTCGGCGGAATCTACAAGCTCGCGGAACTGCGCCGCGTGATCGATCTCGAAGGGGGAATACTGATCGCGAATCATCCGTTCCGCTACAAACTCGACCCGCGCTTTTCGTTTATCAACCCGGACTCTGAGCCGATCGATCCAACCTACCCGGACCGCGCGGCCAAGCTGAAAATTTTCGACCTCGTCGATGCGATCGAAGTGCTCAATGGCGCCTGCGGCGAGGACGAAAACGTCTTTGCACTGAAAGTCGCGCGTCATCTCGGGATAGCCGAGGTCGCCGGCTCGGACTCGCATTCGGCGGGCTCAGTGGGATGCGTAACGACATTGCTGGAAGGTCCAATCAAGGACGAGCGCGGCCTGATCGACGCGATTCGATCAAGGCGATGCCGCGCCGGCCGCGGCCTCCTGAAGAGCGCGCTGACACCGTTCGAGCCGTCGGCAACCACCGATTGAGCAGAAAAAACCATTGAAATGTAATCGTTTTCCTTTCAATTTGAGCTATTGGTCAATTTGAAAGGAAAAACTTGAATTTCACTTCCGTAAACCTTTCGAAAAAATATTGTTTATATTAGTATTTCCTTTCAAATCGCCATCAGTTGTATTTGAAAGGAAACTGTCGTGAGATTTAAGGAGCTGACTGCCGAGCAGCGCAGAATCGCTATTGATACTGCACAGCTTTACGAACATTTGATCGAGCTTCAGGCTGAACGGCAAAAGCTGAACGGCGGATTGTACTGGAAGAATGTCTCGGGGCACGACTATCTCGTGCGGGTCACCGACCGCACTGGCGGCAATCGCTCGCTCGGCCCGCGCTCGCCTGAGACCGAGAAAGCATACCGGGAATTTACCGAAACCAAGCGCGATCTCGACGCGCGGATCAAATCAATTAATGAAGAGGTCGCGCGCCAGGCCAAGTTTTGTGTCGCCGCATCGGTCAATAGAGTTCCGCGTCTTTCAGCTGACATCGTAAGATCGCTCGACGCGAGCGGGCTACTCAGCAGCCATCTGATCATTCTCGGCAGCCATGCGATGTATGCCTACGAGATGGCGGCGGGCGTGCAACTCAAAGCCGGGCTTCTTCAGACCGAAGATCTCGACACGCTGCTGAACACCAAGTCTGAGATCGAACTGGCGGGTTCGACCAGGAGCGCGGGGCTGCTCGGAATTCTTCAGGATGTGGACAAGACCTTCAAGCCTCAACGAAAAAGATCATTTCGCGCCGTCAACGCGAAGGGCTTCATGGTCGATTTGATCCGCGCGCCGATCGATTCTGGCGGACTTGCACTCACCAGCATTGGCAGCGGGAACGATTTGGTTGCCGAATCTCTGCGCGGCCTCGAATGGCTCACCGCGTTGCCGCTGATGACTCAAATCGTGATCGCCGAGAACGGCTTCCCGGTTCGGTTCGTGGTGCCCGAGCCGCGCGTGTTCGCATTGCACAAGCTGTGGGTCTCGCTTCAGCCGACGCGAGATCCAATCAAGCGCAAGCGCGATCTTCATCAGGCCGAGGCAGTCGTGCAGCTAGCGCTGGACTACTTCAATTTGAGGTTCGACGACGCCGCGATCAAAGCGCTGCCGTCTGACCTTACCGCGATGATTCCGGGGCTGGTCGAGCGAATCGATGCCCGACGTTC
>PMOH01000531.1:0-5922 GCA_003161515.1 Deltaproteobacteria bacterium | reverse complement strand
GGCGGGATGGAGGCCGAGGTCTGTTCGCTCTACCTCTTCGATCCGCAGCGCGAGCGGATCGTGCTGCGCTCCACGGTCGGCCTCGATCGCGAATCGGTTGGCAAGGTCTCGATGCGGCTGAACGAGGGACTGGTCGGCCTTGTCCTGGAAAAAGACGAGCCGGTTTACGTCCCCGACGCGATCAGCCATCAGCGCTACAAGTATTTTCCCGAGACCGGCGAAGAGCGCTTTCATACTTTTCTCGGCGTGCCGGTTCATGACGGGCGCAAGAAGCCGCTCGGCGTGCTGGTCGCGCAAACGCTCGAGCGGCGCAAATTCAACAAGAGTGAAATCCGCCTGCTGAGCACCGCCGCCAACCAGGTCGCGCAGATTCTTTCTCATTTCAGGCTGCGCGAATCGCTCGTCACCAAGGAAAAAGAGCGGCTCGAATACAAGCGCCGGATGATCGAGGCGAACCGTCAGCTCAAGGACTACGAAAAAGTCGGCGGCAAGACGCGTCACGCGGCGCCGGCCAAGATTCGACGACCGCGCTTGGCTGGACTTTCCGCGTCTCCCGGATTCGCGCAGGGGAACGCGCACGTCGTCGGCACGTTCTTGAGCAGCGTCGATCGCCATCAGAAGTCGCGCGACCCCAAGGTCGAGAGCAAACGTTTCGAGGAAGCTCTCACCCGTTCGCTCTCAGAGCTGGCGACGCTGCGGATTCGGATGCAGCCGCTGATGCCCGAGTCGGACCTTAAGATTTTCGACGGTCATCGCATGATCCTCGAAGACGAAGAATTCGTCGGGCGTATCCGCGACACGATCGCCAACGGCTACACCGCCGAGAGCGCGCTATTCCGCGTTATTGAAGAGCTCAGCGCCTCGATGCTGGCGGTCGCCGACAACTATCTGCGCGAGCGCGCGACTGACTTCCGCGACGTCGGCCATCGGGTGCTGCGACATCTTCGGCAGGAGGAAAAGCGCGCGCCGTTCAGCAAGCCGACGATTATCGTCGCCGAGGAACTCACGCTCTCGCAGTTGACGATGGTCAATCACGACCGCCTCGCCGGTATCGCGCTGCAATCGGGCGGCGTCACGTCGCATGCCGCGATCCTCGCGCGCGCGTTCGAAATCCCGACCGTGGTCGGCGTCGAACATCTGATGGAATCGGTGGTCGAGGGCGATCAGCTCGTGCTCGACGGCAATGCCGGTGTCGTTTACGTCAATCCGAGCGACGAGATCGAGCGCGACTACGTCAGTCTGTCCAAGCGCTACGAGGCCTTCAAGAAGGAGCTGATCGACGAGGGCAACGCGCCGACCGCGACCCGCGACGGCCATCGCGTCATGATGCTCGCGAACATCGCGCTGCTCGCCGACATCCACCTTGCGCTGCGCTACGGCGCCGAGGGCGTCGGTCTGCTGCGCTCGGAATTTTCGTTCCTGACCTACGAGGATTTTCCCGACGAGACTCAGCAGCTCGCGCTCTACACCAAGATGCTCGAGACGCTCGGCAAGCGCCCGGTCACGATTCGCACGCTCGATATCGGCGCCGACAAATATCCGCCGTATATGCGCGTCCCGCGCGAAGACAATCCGTTCCTCGGCTGGCGCTCGATTCGTATCTCGCTCGAGATGTCGGGCCTATTCAAGGTCCAGCTCCGCGCGATTCTCCGCGCCGCCGCCAAGCACAACGTGCGCATCATGTTCCCGATGATCTCGAGCCTCGAGGAATTGCGCCGCGCCAAGGAGCTGCTGGCTGAATCGCAAGCCGAGCTATTCAAGGAAGGCCTCGAGCATAATCCGAATATCGAAGTCGGCATCATGGTCGAGGTGCCGTCAGCCGTATGGCTCGCGCCGCGGCTGGCCCGCGAGGTTGATTTTTTCTCGGTCGGCACCAACGACCTCATCCAGTACCTGCTCGCCGCCGACCGCAACAATCCCAAGGTCGCGCATCTGTATGAGGCGCTGCATCCCGCGGTGATTTCCGCCATCGCCGAGGTCGTCAACGTCGCGCGCGCGGCCGACAAAGAGGTCTGCCTGTGCGGCGAGATGGCCAGCGATCCGCTCGCGACGCTTTTGCTGGTCGGGATGGGCCTCGACGAACTCAGCCTGAGCCCGCTATTCATTCCGGTCGTGCGCAAGGTCATCCGCGAGGTTGATTACCAGACCGCCCGCCTGATCGCGCGCGAAACCCTCCAGATGGCCAGCGTCCAGGAGGTCAAGGGCTACCTGGTCGAGCGCTACCGCGACCTCGGCCTGATCAACCTCGTCGAAATGTACCGCTAGTAAGGTGGTATCGTTTCTCCTATGCGCAAACTCGAAGCCATCGAGAAGAAAGTCTCCAGTCTCTCGGCGGAGGAACTCGCGAAGTTTCGGCGCTGGTTTGCTGAGTTTGATGCAGCTGCATGGGATCGCCAGATCGAGCTAGACGTAAAAGCGGGGAAGCTCGACGCGCTGGCCGATGAAGCCCTCCGCGAGCATGCGGCGGGCAAATCCAGGTAGTGTCTCAGTTTGAAGCTGTCAGAAAAGAAAGAGCGTGACCGTGGGCGAGTGGAAACAAATCAAGTGTGTTGTAAGCCAAGATGGTCAGCGGCGCATGCGGGTGAGTCTGACTCCCAATGGTTTGTTTCGGTTTTCCGAGGACGCGTTCGTTACTGAAGATCCGCCAGTCGCTTCAATGGCCCCGCTGAGGTATTGGGGGCATTCCCGGATGTCAGGCCTGTATGCTTCCGCTGTTGAAGCCGAGCAAGCCGCCTACCTCGAACTTCCTTGGTTGCGGGACCAAAAATCAAACTGAGACACCACCCAAATCCACCGAGTTTTGAGGCACTTGCCTCTCCGAAGTTTTGGGCCCGATACTGGGGACTGCGACGGCGCTAGCGCGACCTCGGCCCTATCAACCTCGTCGAAATGTACCGCTAGAGACCCTTGCCGTCGGTTTCCCCTCGACTTTGGCCCGGTTTACGTGGTTCAATGAATTGTTGACAGAGCCGGTCGGGATTTGGTTACAATATTCTCTGACCGAGCGGTTAGAAACTCCCCCTGATTCGTGTACGATGGGCGGGCTGGGTCGGCGGGCAAGCAAAAGCAAAGGATCTATTCATGGTATTTCTTGTATTTCTTGGCGCATTTCTGGTCTTCGCGGCCAGCGTCCTCTACTGGCTCCTGGGGACCAACCGCTACGGCACTGATCGTCCCAGCGCAAAGCTGCAGTTGACCGCCCGCGAGGGTGCGACCGCTGACGCGGCGATGAAGCCCGAGCCTTGCCGGACTATTCGGGTCTATTTCATCAAACCTTCACGTTACGACGAAGACGGCTTCGTCCAGTATTTCCGCTATGGCGTCCAGCCGAACAACACCCTGACCGTAATGACGGCGCTCAACGAGGCGTTCAACAAGCGTTATGCGGTCGAGCGCAATGTCCGCCTCGAAACCGTGATTTGGGACGAAATCTGCGACGGCATAGTCAGCCCCGAGACGATCACCGCGATTAAAGAAAAGGCGCGCGAGGACGGCGTCGAGCTGCTGATCGGGTTGGCCGGCGTACAATCGAATCAGTATCCGCGTGGCCGCGACCTCGCCCTCCAGATGGTCGCCGAGGGGCTGCCCACGATGATGGGCGGCTTCCATGTCAGCGGCTTCCCCGACTCGTGCAAGTTCCTGAACGAATGCGGCGTGACGACCGTGGTTGGCGAGGCCGAAAATATCTGGGGCGATATCGTCGAGGACTTTCTCCGCGGCGAGCTGCGCCTCCACTATACCGTCACGCAGGGAATTCGCGCCAAGACCGGCCAGGAAGACATCATCGTGCCGCTCATCACCGAGTCGCTGCTGCCGGTGCTCGACGATCGTTATCTCACGCGATTTTTCAACGACACGATGACCACGCTCGACACTTCGCGCGGATGCCCGTTCACATGCTCGTACTGCAGCGTGAAGAACGTGATGGGCCGCACGATGCGCTCGCGCGAGCCGGACGCGGTCGTGAGCTGGGTGCGCGACGCATGCCGGCATCATGGGATCCAGTCGCTGTTCCTGGTCGACGACGACTTTTTCCGATCGCCGCGATGGGAAGAGATTCTCACCGGGCTGGTCGAAGTCAAGAAGGAGTATCCGAAACTCTCCTTCATGATGCAGGTGGACGTCGACGCGTCATGCTACGCGAACGTCGCCGAGGGCGAGACCGAAACCGCCAAGCATCGCCGCAGCAAGCGCTTCACCGAGCTCGCGGCGGCCGCCGGATGCTACCAGGCGTTCGTCGGCATCGAGTCGCTAAATCCCGACAACCTGAACTTTGCGACCAAGTATCAGAACACAGACGACCGCCAGCACAAGGGCAAGCTCGAGGCGGTGCGCGCGCATGTGATCGACAAATATCGGCGCGTCGTCGAGAACTGGCACAAGGTCGGCGTCTCGGTGCATGCCGGCTACATGCTGGGATTCCCGTTCGACGGCCCCGATTGCGGACGCGTCGCTGCAGCCACACTGAAAAAAATCGGCTTCGACATCGTGTCGTTCTTCATCATGACGCCGCTGCCGGGCACCGAAGACCAGGTCCGCTTCACCAAGGAAGGCGCCATCATCGATTGGGATTTCAATCAGCTCGACTCGCAGCACGTCACGCTCAAGCACGACAAGCTCGACAAGGAAAGCTGGCTCGGCGCGTATCGCGACGCATACACGGGCTTCTACTCGATCCCGCGCTTCCTGCACACGATGTTCACCGTATGCGCGGGCCGCGGACTCGACGCGGAAGCGCGCAAGGGCGTGCTCCGTCAGTTCACCTATTATTTTTTCAGCTATCGCCAGGGACGGCATCCGATGGTCGGCGGCATCTGGCCGATACGCCGCCGCGACGTCCGCCGCGCCGCCGTCACCGACGATGAGGCGCGTCGCTTCTACCTCGGCGGTAAGCGCTTCGACGCAATCCTGCGCGGCGACAGCAACGAAGGCTTCGCCGGCGCCCCAGCCTAAGCACCGAACAACGATAATCCCGAACACCAATATCGGCGCGATCCAAATCAGGGTCGCGCCGGTTTGCTTTTCTGTTCGGTCAGGGAAGACTGTTCGCCGTAGCAGCTCAGAATGACTAGCCAGAAAAAAAATGGGCGCGTCGGGTTTCGGCTTTATCTGATCACTGATCGGCACGTCGTGAAGAGCGGCGATCTTGTTGCTGCGTGCGAAGATGCGCTGTCGGCGGCGCCATCCGGCTCGGTCGCGTTGCAGCTTCGCGAGAAAGATTTGCCAGCGAATGAACTTTATGAGCTGGCGCTCCGGCTTCGCGAGATTTGCACGCGCGCGGGTGCGCCGCTGATTGTGAACGATCGCGTCGATGTGGCAATTGCCGCGAACGCCGACGGCGTTCATCTGCCGTTCGACTCGATTGGCGTCAGCATGGCGCGCAAGCTGCTCGGACCCACGCGACTCATCGGCGTGTCGAGTCATTCGCCACCTGATGTCTCCGGCGCCGCACGCGAGGGAGCTGATTTCGCGGTGTTCGGGCCTATCTTCGATCCGCTGTCGAAGCCGGCTGCGGGACCTGTGTGGGGTGCGAGCGGCCTCAGCGCGGCTTGTCGCGCCGGCGCGATTCCAGTTTTTGCGCTCGGTGGAATCACGCCCGAGCGCGCGCGTGAGTTGTTCGAGTCTGCGGATCCGGCTGCGAAGCCGGCGGGAGTTGCATCGATCGGTGCGATCTTCGCGGCCGACTCGCCTGCGCTGGCTACTTCGGCGATGCTGTCGGCGTTGCGATAACCGACTTCGCGGCGTTCAGCAGCGTGTCGGACCGCGGGATCTCGCGATAGTAATCAGAGGTGAAGATCCATCGCACGACGCCGTTTCGATCGACCACGAAAAACGCCGGTATCGCGTTGTCGGGCTCGCCGTTGCGATGATGTTGCACGAGACCGAGCGCCGCGATGAGCGATTCGCTGTTGTCGCTCAGCA
>PMOH01000167.1 GCA_003161515.1 Deltaproteobacteria bacterium | reverse complement strand
CCGAGGTCGATTGGGCCGGCGGCCGGCTCATCCTCGAACCTTATCTGCGCTCAGTCGGCGCGCCCGACGATCTCTTCGCAAGAATCCCGCGCGGCAATCTCCCGCTCTACGACGCCTACCGCACATTGATGCTCCACGACTCCGACCAGCCGAAAGTAATCGAAACGTTGCAACACGCTTCCGAGATAATCGAGAAACTCGAATTGGCGGGAGTCGATCGCGCGCAGCCGCTCGAAGGCGCAGTTGAAATACTCGCGGCTCTGAAGAAGAGCGGCGCTGCGCTCGCGATCGTGACGTCCAACTCGTCGAGAACGGTCTCGCGATGGTTCAAGCAACACGGCGTCGCCTCCGTCGATGCGATCATCGGACGCGACACTCTGCTCGGCCTGAAGCCAGCGCCCGACATGGTAGTCCGCGCACTTGAATCATTTTCCGTCGATCGATCCGACGCCGCGTTCGTCGGCGACAGCGACGCCGACCTCCGCGCCGCACAAAGTTGCGGCGTCCGTTTTTACGGAATCGCTCCTACGAACACCGCTCGCGATCGATTGCTGGCAGCAGGCGCCAAAGAAATCTTCGCCTCGCCGGCCGCTCTGGCAATTCATCTGAATTTGCCGGTTGCCCGCGCATAAGCGCGCGGCTCGTCGGCCTTGTGTGATCCGATCAGATTAAGTAACTTGTAGAGTTCAGTAAGTAATCTATTCCGAAGGGAGCATCAGTTTTAGCCGATGGATCAAGGGTTTACCTTGTGGTTTACAGGCCTGTCAGGGGCGGGAAAATCAACGCTCGCGAACTTGGCCGCCGAAGAATTGCGCAAGCGCGCGCATCGCGTCGAAATCCTCGACGGTGACGAAGTCCGCACNNCGGCGGATCGGCTACGTCTGCCATCTGCTGGCGCGCAACGGCGTCATCGCGATCTCGGCGGCGATTTCGCCCTACCGCGACGTCCGCGACGAGGTGCGGCGCAATCACGACCGCTTCTTCGAAGTGTACGTGCGATGCACGATCGACAAACTCGTCGAGCGCGACGTCAAGGGACTCTACAAGAAGGCGCTGGCAGGCGAGATCAAATCCTTCACCGGCGTGTCGGACCCGTACGAAGAACCGTTGAAGCCTGAACTGGTCGTCGATAGCAGCACGGAAACCGTCGAGCAGAGCTTGGGCAAGTTGCTCGGACGCCTCGAAGAGCTGAACTACATCAGCAAGGGTGTACGGCGATGAGCGTGCGCGACGATGCAATCTCGGCGCATGGCGGCGGCGAGCTGGTCGATCTGAAAGCGCCGGCCTCGGAGCGTGCCGCGCTGTCTGCACACGCGGCGAAACTGCAGAGCGTCACGCTCAACGCTCGCGACATCGCGGATCTCGAGATGCTCGCGACGGGCGCATTCTCGCCGCTCACCGGTTTCATGGGCGAGGCGGATTACACTTGCTCGCGCGACGAGATGCGGCTGGCATCGGGCGTGCCGTGGTCGATTCCGATCACGCTCGGCGTCGATGAGGCGATCGCGAAGTCGCTCAAGACCGGCAGTGAGATCGCGCTTGCGACTGAAGACGGCAAGCGGCTGGCGATTCTCAAGCTCGCGGAAATCTACAAAGTCGATCGCAAGAACGAAGCGCAAAACGTTTTCGGCACCGCCGAGGACGCGCATCCGGGAGCGAAGAATGTCACCTCGATGCCGCCCTACTGTCTTGCGGGCAAGGTCACGCTGCTCGAGGAGATACCGGGGCGCACGTTCCTGGAATTTCCGCGCGAGCCGCGGCAGACGCGCGCGGCGTTTCGCGAACGTGGATGGAAAAAGATCGTCGCCTTTCAGACTCGCAACCCGACCCATCGCGCGCACGAGTATATTCAGAAAGCGGCGCTCGAAATTTGCGACGGTTTGATGATCCATCCGCTGGTCGGCGAGACCAAGGGCGACGACGTGCCCGCCGCGGTTCGCATGGAGACATACAAGGTGCTGCTCGACGCGTACTATCCGAAGGACCGCGCGATGATTGGCGTGTTCCCGGCGCACATGCGCTACGGCGGCCCGCGCGAGGCGATTCTGCACGCGATCGCGCGGCGCAATTACGGATGCACGCATTTCATCGTGGGGCGCGATCACGCAGGCGTCGGCAATTACTACGGCAGCTACGATGCGCAGAAAATCTTCGAGCGCTTCCAGCCAGAGGAACTCGGAATCACGCCGTTGATGTTCGAGAACACGTTCTACTGCAAGCGCTGCAACTCGATGGCGTCGTTCAAGACTTGTCCTCACTCGGACGCTGACCGAGTGATCCTGTCAGGCACCAAAGTCCGCGAGATGCTGCGCGCGGGTGAAGCGCCGCCGCCGGAGTTCACCCGCCCAGAGCTCGCGGCGATTCTGGTGCGTGCAATGAAGGACGCGAAATAGTTCGGCAGGTTGGCAACTCGAGCCGGTAGTCTTCGGGCTGCCGGCTCTTTCATTTTATGAGACGAAATCCGCTGCGCCTCGCGGCGCTGCGATCAAAGGTCATCGTGTATTCGCAGCCGAGTCGGGCGTTCCATGCCGCGATAAGGCTATCGGCAAAATCGGCGCCGTCCATATAATCGCGGATCGCCGCACGTACATCCTCCGGCTGCTCGATGGACAGCTGCCTCGCGAGCAATAGCGCGTCGAGCGCTGCGACCACTACCGAACGATCAAGCTTGTATCCGCGTTCGAGCACCCACACCAATTCCGCCAGAACAATCTGATTAACAAATCCCGGTTCCTGCTCTGAACAATCGCGTTCGATGAACCGGGACGCCGTGCGAAGCTGGTTAAGATCATCGCGGATGAGGTAGCGAACCAGTATGTTTGTATCGATCCCCTTCACCGGCGCCCGAACCTGCTTCTAATCGCTTCGTCCATCTGCTCAATAGTCAGGTGGCGTGTAGCACGGCCCAGCATTCCCCTGAGTTGACGAACATCGATATTTTTGGGCGTCAATACGACCCTGCCGTCGCGCTCGATAACGAATTCAATTTTGTCGCCGGGCCGGAGCTTGAGATGGTTTCGTACCTTTGCCGGGATTGTGGTTTGGCCCTTTGTAGTTAGCGTCGACGTAGCCATGATTCCTTGCCTTTGAACAGATTCCTTACCTTTGGTAAGGATAGCGCGAATACTCCTACATGGCAAAGAGCCAGTGCTTCAGCGCTGCGGCGCGCGCTCTTTCGCGGCGCGCTGGGCGCGGGTGGGGTCGCCGGACCAGGTCCAGGCGTGTTCGGTGCGGCTCACGCCGATCAGTACGCCTAAGAACGCTGACGGATGGATGAACAGTTCCGCCAGTCCGGCTTCGTCGCGGGTGTGGGCTGCGAAGCGCGAGCCTCGCGCTTGCAGGCGTTGTTCGAGAGCGCCGACGTCGTCGGTCTCGACGAAGAACATGTAGAGCGAGTCGCCGCGGCG
>PMOH01000291.1 GCA_003161515.1 Deltaproteobacteria bacterium | reverse complement strand
TTCGGCGCGGCGTAGAACGCGAGTGCCTGCTTGATCGACATCGCCGTAACTTCCGATATCGACTTGCCGTTGAAGCGCACGAACAGGCTTTCCTTTTTGAGCCGCGCGCCGTCGCAGGTCGGACACGGGCGCATGTTCATGTAAGCCTCGAGGAACTCGCGCACGCCTTCAGATTCGGTTTCCTTGTAGCGCCGATCGAGCCACTGAATCACGCCCTCGAACGTCTTCGAGTACTCGGCGCGATGATGCCCGCGCTCGTAGGCGAACTCGATCTCTTCGCTGCCGGAGCCGTTCATGATCGCCTTTTTCACTTTCGCCGGGATTTCTTTCCACGGCTGATCGAGGCTGAACTTGTAATGCTTCGCGAGCGCGTCGAGCACTGGCTGGAGGTAGTTCATCGTCGCCCACGGCGCGATCGCGCCATCGGCAATGCTCAACTCCTCGTTCTGCACGACCAGCTCGGGATCGAAATACATGATCGATCCGATCCCCGAGCATTCGACGCAGGCGCCGTGCGGGCTGTTGAACGAGAACATTCGCGGCTCGATCTCCGGATATGAAATCCCGCAATCGACGCACGCGAAGCGTTGGCTGAAATAAATTTCGCTCTCGTTCTTGGGCCCTTCCAGGCGCTCGACCTTGAGCAGGTCCTGCCCATATTTGAATGCGACTTCGAGCGAGTCCGACAGGCGCTTCTCGATTCCCTTGCGGATCGCGAGCCGATCGACCATCACTTCGATCGTGTGACGCTGATTCTTGTTCAGCACGGGCTCTTCGCCGAGTTCATAGAGCTTGCCGTCGATCTTCACGCGCACGAAGCCCGCGCGCTTCATCTCGGACAGCTCCTTGCGGTACTCGCCCTTGCGGTCGCGGACGATCGGCGCGAGCACGTGAATCCTCGAGCCGTCGGGCCATCCCATGATCCGATCGACAATCTGCTGCACGCTCTGCTGCGTGATTTCGCGGCCGCAGTTGTAGCAGAACGCGTGCCCCACCCGCGCAAACAGCAGGCGGAGGTAGTCGTAGATTTCAGTGATAGTGCCGACCGTCGAGCGCGGATTGCGCGAGGTGGTCTTCTGCTCGATCGAGATTGCGGGCGACAACCCCTCGATCGAATCGACGTCGGGTTTTTCCATCTGCTCGAGGAACTGGCGCGCGTAGGCCGACAGCGATTCGACGTAACGGCGCTGGCCCTCGGCGTAAATCGTGTCGAAGGCGAGCGACGACTTGCCCGAGCCGGAAAGCCCGGTGATTACGACCAGGCGATCGCGCGGAATCTCGAGATCGATGTTCTTGAGATTGTGCTCGCGCGCGCCCTTGATGACGATTCGATCGGCCATCGCGTTTACGCAGCCGCCCGCCGCGCGATCTTTTCGCGGCTCACTGCGGCGCGCCATGCATATTCAATCGCGGCAATCATGCTCGACGGATTTGCGATTCCTTTACCTGCTATATCGAACGCCGTGCCGTGATCCGGCGAGGTGCGGACAAATGGCAATCCAATCGTGACGTTCACCGCGCGATCGAACTCCAGCGTCTTGAGCGCAATCAAACCCTGATCGTGATACATCGCAACCGCCGCGTCGAAATTGAACGAGCCTTGTTTTCGAATGAACGCCGTGTCGGGCGCCAGCGGACCGTATGCGTCGATCCCCTCGCGCTTCGCGCGGCGAATCGCCGGCGCTATCACGCGAATTTCCTCGTCGCCGAACATCCCGCTTTCACCTGCATGTGGATTCAATCCCAACACCGCGATTCGCGGCCGTGCGATGCCAAGCGCGCCGCGCAAGTGCGTCGAGAGCAGGCGAATGGTATCGAGCACGTTGCGCTGCGTCAGTGCAGTAGCCACTTTTGCAAATCCGATGTGCGCAGTCACCAGCGCGACCGTCAACTCTCCGCCCGCGAACATCATGCGCCACAATCGCGTTCGCGACATCTCCGCAAGCAGTTCCGAATGTCCGGGAAAATGATGTCCCGCGCGATTCATCCAGTCCTTGCTGATTGGCGCGGTCACCAGCGCATCGACCTCACCGCTAAGCGCCATCTGCGCGCCAGTTACAATATAATCATGCGCACTGCCGCCGCCCTCGACGCTTGGATGAGCCGGGCGAAGTGCACGCGCCGACAAATTCGATATCGAAAGTACGCCCAGTCCCTTCGACAGGCGAATCGGCGGCTCGCCCGGGCGCCACTCGCGAGGCGCGGGCACGTCGCTCAGACGGCCAGCGGTAGCGCGCATCGCGGACAAATCGCCGACCACCGCAATCGACGGCGCGCCGCGACGCCTCGCGAGCGCCGCTGCCGCTTTCAGGATCACCTCGGGCCCAATGCCCGCCGGATCGCCCATGCTGATCGCCAACAGCGGCGGCGTCTTTCGTCGGAGCGCCGTCATCGTCTAGTACATGGTCTCGACGTAGTGCTGTTTCACGAGATCGGACTCAACCCACTTCTCGAGCTGCACACTGGATTGCTGATCGACGAGCGCACTACGGATTTGCGATTTGACTTCGCTGAGCGGCACGACGCCCGGCACCTCGTGTTCTTCGAGCTTGACCAGGTGAACGCCGTGACTGGTGCGGATCGGCGCCGAAACGTCGCCCGGCTTGAGCGGCTTTACCCCGGCCAGGATCGCGTCGTTGATATCTGTCGGCGCGAACCATCCTAGTTCGCCGCCGTTGGACTTTGAATCGTCGTCCGAATAGACGCGCGCGAGATCGCCGAAGTCGTCGCCCTTGGCCGCGCGCGCGCGAATCATCTCGGCCTTTTTTTGCGCGGCGGAAACTTGCGCGGGCGTCGGGTTGGCCGGCAGCGCGATCAATATCTGAGAGAGACGGAGGCGCTCCTTCGCGATCGTGAAATCTTCCTTGTGACCGTCGTAGAAAGTCTGGATGTCGGCGTCGGACACGACGATTTTCGCGCGCACCTCCTGTTCGATCATCATCGCTTTCTCGAGGTCGAGCCGCGCGCGTTTGCGCAGTTCATCGTAGCTCATCCCGCTCGCCTGTAATTGCGCGCGGAACTCCGCGTCGCTCATGTGCTTGTCCATCCGCAAATTCGTGATGTACTTGTCGACTTGCGTTTCATCGACCTTGTCATCGTATTTCTTAACTTCCTGTTCGAGCAGTTTCTCACCGATCAACGCTTTCACCGCGGTCTTGGCAGTCTCCGAAGAAGAGAAGTCATCGGTGTTGATTGGCTCGCCGTGCTGCGAGGCAAAGTCCTTGACCTCACGCATCGTGATCGGATCGCCGTCAACGCTGGCGACGACGCGATCCACCGCCGGCGTGTTCGCTACCATCATCTGGTCCGCGGTCTCCTGCTGTTCTACCGGAGCCGGCGGCGCCGGCTGCACTTCTGGCTTCGATGCGAAGATAGAAGCGAGTGGTATGCCGCTGCCGGGAGCGTCTGACGCCGGCACGATGCGCGGCTCGCGCGACGGGTTTACCGCGCCTTCGGGCAAAGGCGGCAGAGGCACCGGTTGCGGCGGCTGCGACGGTTGCGCCGATTGCGATGATGGTGGTGGCAGCGGAGACGCGTTCACCAATCTCGACGGTGTCGATCTCGCCGCGGGCGTTCCTGCACCATCGGGCGAATCTCCCGGCACCGGTGTGGCGTTGATCGCATCCTTGATGAAGGCGTAGGACTCAGGTTTGAAAAAATCGATCGAGCAGCCCGAAAACGCGCTCGCTACCGCAATACCAATAGATACCGCCGAAGCTGCCATCACCACGCATCGCGCGGCGGCTCGCGGAAACGATCTCCTCTTCTGCATCAGTTGACGGCCTGCCCGACTTTCGCGGCCGGCCAGTTTTCCAACTTTTCACAGCCCGCCAGTGCCTGCAAGACGCCGTCGAGTTGCGCGAACAATTGCTCGTATTCCGCGGGCTCGATTCGCGCGATCACCTGGAACGACGGCGTCAGCCGCATCGTGCGGCGATTCTGATCCACCAGCTTGGCGAGCAGCGCGGTATCTACCGGGGCGTCGGGATGAAACCTGATTTCAAGCTGCGAGCCCTTGAGAATCGCGCTCAGGATCATCAACTGCTTCATCTGGCGCCGCACGTTCATCGCCGCGATCAGATTTTCGATTAGCGTCGGCACCGGGCCGAACCGATCGCGCATCTCGTCGCGAATCTCGCCGAGATCCGCCTCGCTATTCGCCCGCGCGAGCCGCCTATATAGCACCAGCCGCTCATTTTCGTCGGAGACGTAAGCTTCCGGGATGTACGCAGGCACCGCGATTCGAAGCTCGGGCTCGAAGTCCGGGCGCTGCGGTTGGCCGCGCAGCTCGGCAATCGCCTCTTCCATCATCTCGGTGTAAAGCTCGAATCCGACCGCCGCGATCTCGCCGTGCTGCTCGTGACCGAGCAGGTTGCCGGCGCCGCGATGCTCGAGGTCCGCCATCGCGAGCTTGAAACCGCCGCCGCTCTCGGATTCGACCAGCTCGCGGAGCGCGTCGATTCGCCGCTTGGCGTCGCGCGTGATGATGTGCTCGCCGGGAATCAGCAGATACGCGTACGCCTTCTGGCGCGAACGGCCGACACGCCCGCGCAACTGGTACAGCTGCGCGAGGCCGAAGTGATCGGCGCGATTGATGATCATGGTGTTGGCGTTGGGAATGTCGAGGCCCGATTCGATGATCGCGCTGCAGACCAGCACGTTGACCCGCTTCTCGATAAAATCGCGCATCACGTTTTCGAGCTGACGCTCCTTCATCTGTCCGTGCGCGATCGCGGTCTTCGCCTCGGGGATCAGCGAGCGCAGATGACTCGCCATGTAGTCGATATTCTCGACGCGATTATGCACGAAAAACACCTGGCCGCCGCGATTCAGCTCGCGCAGGATCGAATCGCGGATGGTGGCGTCGTCGAAGTGCGCGACGAAAGTGCGAATCAGTTGACGGTCCGGCGGCGGCGTCTGAATCACCGATAGATCGCGGATACCGAGCATCGCCATGTGCAGCGTGCGCGGAATCGGCGTCGCCGTCATCGTCAATACCGGTACCAGTTTCTTGAGCTTCTTGATTCGCTCCTTGTCCACCACGCCGAATCGGTGCTCTTCGTCGATCACCAGCAAGCCCAGCCGCGGGAACTGCACATCGCTCGACAAAAGCCGATGCGTCCCGATGATAATATCGACCTTGCCTGACGCGGCCTGCTCGATGACCTCTTTATTTTCCTTGTGGCTGCGGAATCGCGAGACCATTTCCACGCGAACCGGGTAATCCTTGAAGCGCTCGCGAAACGTATTCCAGTGCTGCTCGGCGAGGATCGTCGTCGGCACCAGCACCGCGACCTGCCGCCCGTCCATCACGGCGATGAACGCCGCGCGCAGCGCTACTTCAGTCTTGCCGAAGCCGGCGTCGCCGCAGATCAGGCGATCCATCGGCTTGACGCGTGTCAGATCGCGAATGACGTCGTCGATCGCCGACTGCTGATCCGGCGTCTCCTCGAACTCGAAGCGCGCCGCGAATTCCTCGTAGTCCGCGCCCGGCCGCGGATACGCATGCCCCTCCATCACCTCGCGCGCCGCGTAGATGTCGAGCAGCTCGGCCGCCATCGCGAGCACCGCCTGCCGCGTGCGCCGCTTGACCTTTTCCCAGGAGCCGCTGCCGAGCTTGTCGAGCTTGGGTTCGGCGCTGTCGCCGCCGATGTATCGCTGAACGAGATTTATCCGCTCGACCGGAACGTACATCGTGTCGTTGCCCGCGTATTCGAGATTGAGAAAATCGCCCTGGACGTCGGCGACCTTCATGTGCCGCAGGCCGCGGTACTTCGCGATCCCGTGATCGAGATGCACCACGAAATCGTCGGGCTTCAGCTCTTCGAGATTGAGCAGCGCGCCCTTCGCGGTCGGACGCTTGCGCCGGTGCGCGCGCGGCTCTCCAAAAATTTCCTCTTCGCTGTAAATGTAGAGGCCGTCTTCCTGCAGCACGACGCCGGCGGAAATCTCGCCTTCCATGATCGCGGGCCGGTAGTCCGGCCATTCCATCAGCGCCGCCAGGCTTTTGCATTCGACGTTGACCTCGAGGTCCCACGCCTCCAGATGACGGCGCAGGCGCGCCACCTGGTTCGGGCCCTCGACGATCATCAGCGAACGTCCCTGTCCGCGTTGGACTTCGCGCAGTTCCGTCGCGAGCGGCTCGAAGCTGGGCGGCGTCCGCACCCCGCTCAGTTGATTCGCGCCGAGCCGCAGCGCGTTCTGAGATTTTACTTCGACCGGCACGGCCCAACCCTCGCGCGGCGCAGCCATCGTCACCAGCGAGCCGACTTCGACCGCGGTGAAATTCCCGAGCGCGCGCTCGAATGCGTCCGCAGTGACGAACAGCGCTTCGGGCGCGGGATGAAAGGCGGGCTTCTGTGCGGCGGCCGCGGTCTCATTGTTGACGATATCGCCAAATCGATTTGCCTCGGCGAGAACACGGCCCGGATCGATGAGCCACAGCAGACTGCCGGCCGGCATGTAATCGAAGATGCTGTCGAGCGCGCGTCCGTACGCATACGGCATCAGCAGTTCCGCGCCGGGAAACAGCAGGCCGTTCTCGAGCGACTCGGACAGCTCCGCGGCCTCCTTGCGCACCATGCCGATTTCCGCGGCGCGCAGAGTGACCTGCTCGCGCAGCTTGGGATCCTTCAACGCCGACGGCGGCACGTAGCGAGTTCGGATGATCGTCGCCTCGACCAGTTCGGCGCCCGAGCGTTGCGTGTCGGCGTCGAAATGGCGAATCGAAGTAATCACGTCGTCTTCGAGCTCGACGCGAATCGGGTCGCGGTACAGCGGCGAGAACGCGTCGACGATTCCGCCGCGCACGCTGAAATCGCCGGCCTCTTCGGTTTGCGGCACGCGCTGATAACCGCACGACGCGAGCGCTTCGACCAGCGCGTCGAGATCCAGCTTGTC
>PMOH01000004.1 GCA_003161515.1 Deltaproteobacteria bacterium | reverse complement strand
AGCAGTCGCGGCAGCGAAGTCGAACAACAGCGCGAGGTGGCCCGGCGCCTGACCCGCCCCGCTGACGAAATCGAGATCAACGTCATGCGCAAACAGCGGCCCAAGGAGGGAGCGCTGCTCGGCGCGCTTTACAACCTGAACTTGGCCCGCAAGCTCGAAGAAGCGATGTGGCAGGCCGGCATGTACATGAGAGTCGGCGACATGCTGCTGATCATCGTCTTGATGTTCGGCGCGGGATTGTTCGGCGGCAATATTTTCTTCCACGACATCTGGTTCGGGCTGGCCACCGGCGTCATAGTGGCCGCGCTGCCGCTGCTCTACATCCAGTTCAAAAAGAAGCGGCGGCTGAAAGCCTTCGGAGCTCAATTGCCGTTCGCGCTTGATCTGATCAAATCGTCGCTCGAAGCCGGCCATTCGCTGCAGCGCGCGCTCCAGGTCCTGGTCAGCGAGTTCGCCGATCCGCTCGGCAGCGAATTTCGCACCGTGCTCGAGCAGAACCGGATCGGATTGCCGCTGCCCCGCGCGCTCGAAGACATGCTCAAGCGTGTTCCCGAGGACGACCTGCGCCTCCTGGTAGTCGCGGTCCGCGTACAGACCGAAGTCGGCTCGAGCCTCGCGCAGATTGTCGGCCGGCTATCCGAAATCGTCCGCATCAGGCAGCGCTTGCGGTTGCAAATCCGGGCGCTGACCGCGCAATCGCGCATGGGCGGGATGGTCGTCGGCGCCCTGCCGGTCGTCGTGCTCTGCATTTTCAGTCTGATTCAGCCGGGTTATACCGATCGATTGTTCCATGACCCGACCGGTCAGAAGATTTTGAAATTCGCGATTGGCTCTGACCTGCTCGCCCTGATCACTATCAGGCGACTGCTGAGGGTGAACTACTAATGAGCTCATTCATGGTTGGCATCACGGTCTTCTTCCTGGCCGCCGGCGCATGCGTGGCCTTGTATATGGCCCTCGCGCCGCAAAGCCGGACGGTGGACGAACGTTTCGCGGATCTGGCGGTCAAGGTGCGCGCGTCGCAGGGTGCGCTCGACGGTGACAACCAGGACGACAACGTACTGCGCATGCTCTTCCGATGGGCCGCCAAGCGCGTCCCGGCGCCGGATCCCGATTCGCCGACCGGAGAGAAACTCAAAGAGACTCTTGCGCAGGCCGGATTTCTGAAATCCAGCGCGGCACATTCGTACCAGGTCATGCGCGTGCTGTTGGCTGCCGGCGGCGGCCTATTGGGTCTCGTGATCGGCCTCATTTTTCACCCATCGACCGCGCTGCTGCTCGCCATCGGAGGCATCGGCATCGGAATTTTCGTGCCCAGCTACTACCTGGGTCGGCGCGCGCGGATGCGCCAGAACAACATCGCCAAGCAGCTCTCCGACGTCCTCGATCTGCTCGTGGTATGCGTCGAAGCCGGCATGGGACTGTTCGAAGCGATTCGAATCGTCGGCACGGAATGTGAGCGTCACGGGCAGGAAATCGGCAACGAGTTGAACCTGGTCGCAACCGATATTTCCGCGGGCGCGACGCTTGGACAGGCCTTGCGTGGGCTGGCCGATCGTACCGCGGTTGACGATATCAAGCCGCTCGCCGCCACCCTGGTTCAAAGCGAACAACTCGGCGCGCAGATCGGACCCGCGTTACGCGCCAGCTCAGACGCCCTCCGAATGCATCGCCGCCTGCACGCCGAAGAAGACGCACAAAAGGCGTCGATTAAAATCCTCTTCCCGCTGGTAATATTCGTACTGCCCTCGATGATCGCAGTAATCATCGGCCCCGCAATGATCTCAGTCCTCCACACCCTGTCCGGCAACTAGCCCGGAAAGGTATTCCAACGAGCCTCTCCCAGGAGGCCTCGGACCCAGACGCGCAACGCGCGTCGGTCCGGGGCCTGTATGTTTCTCCTGATAAATCCGGTCCCCCTTCCCGCGAGGCCCGAAAAAAGGGGGTAGGGGTTAGAGCCTGCCCTGAGCGAAGCCGAAGGGTTCCTGTGCCCGCGGCTCATTAGTGGCCTGATTGAGTGGGCCGGGCCGCCGTGCCCGCCCTTGCCTTTGTCTCATTCAGAGCGGTTTCTCGTGTCATCCCGAGCCCGTTCGACTTCGCTCAGGGCAGGCTCCGCCGAGGGACCCCGGATCTTTCTGAACGCCAGCCGACCCACCCCAATCCTGGATCAATCGCGATTTTTGACACTCGCGACCGCTCAGTGGCGCGGGCCGCCGTCCCCGCGATTTTCTCTCTTCGTCCTCATGCCATTCAGAGCGCCCCCAGATAACTCCCCTTCCACCAGCCGAAGCCCCGAGCGCAGCCGAAGGAGAAGAATCTCGGCTCCTTCATCCCCTCTCCCCGCAAGGGAGAGGATCGAAGAGCCTGCCCTGAGCCAGCCGAAGGGTGAGGGTCCTTATCCAGCGCGCGATTCATTTCGCGCGCGATTCAAGATTCTCTCTCCCCATTTCTCGCCTTTGTGTCATTCTAGAGCGCAGCGAAGAATCCCGGATCCTTCTTCCCCTCTCCCCGTCAGGGAGAGGATCAAAGAGCCTGCCCTGAGCCAGCCGAAGGGTGAGGGTCCTTGTGCAGCGCGCGATTCATTTCGCGCGCGACCGAAGATTCTATCACCTCGCGTTCGCCCGGCGCCTCATTGCTTGGAACTCCTCGGGCATCAGCGTCAGCAGGTTGTCAGTGGTTATGGAATGAAGGTCGAATGTAAGATCTAGCTGGCGAAGTAAGTCCCCCAATCGGCGCACACCGCCAGCCCTCTTGGTGCCGACTCCGCGGATCAAGCGTCCGGTGCGTGCGTTGTAGTAAAGACGACCGATCAGCGTCACAACCGGAGCAGATGTTACAAACTGCTGTGTTTCGATCAACGTCCGAAAAACTTCGCTGGTCGAAACATGGAGTGCGCTGCTGAGCACTGGTTCTAATATTGGCGGCGATGCCGCGTGAGTCCGATACATCAGATAAGGTCCCAGCAGGAGGTGCCGATAATAGCGCCGCGGATCGTCCTGCAATGGAATCCACCTAGAATCGTCTCCTGGCTGCAACCGGCCATTTCGGTCGGGCGGACATAGTTGGTCAAACCAGAGCAGCGCTAGCCACGACCATAAGCCACGATCTCGCTCAATATTCATAAACTTGGGCGTGCGAAGGGGGGCTAATCTTTCGTACAGGTACGTGGCGAGTTCAAAGCGGCGGCTGAAGTGACGCTGTTCATCTATATCTATTTCGACCGGTAGTGCCTCGGATTGCACTGAGTCGGTAAGAATATTGCCAACATAGTTCTCCGGTGCGTCGGTGGTGAGTGACTCGAGGAAGGTTCTCATCCGATCCAAACCGCCATCGTTCAATCTCCGCAATCTCATGCGACATCTCCTCGATTCCACCAGCTGTCGAACCGTCGATCGATGTGAAACTTACGAGCAAAGGTTCGCGCAGCCTGATCGATCCATTCTTCAAGTTCGTCTACGTTCTGGATGGTGCCGTCGCTATCTTCCTCTTCAGTGGGTGGCCCGCTTCCCATCCCAGGCAACGCCTTTGCGAACTGCAACCATTGGCTCTGCCAGTCGGAACCTTCGTCAGTGCCGTCGAAGCGCTCGACCATCAAGATCTGCGTCAGGACGGTACGCAACAATTGAGGGAGGGCCATTGAAACGAAGTGGTCGTCGCGCACTAGTTGAGTTGGACTGGCCACGAGACGCGAGTTGACCAGCAGCTTCGGATCGTCGTCAGCACAAAATTCAACCTTCCATAGTTCGTCCCCTAGGTCAGCTGGAACTACGTCGATCAAAGAGAGCGGCGATAGAGGTGCGTCTTCCAGCCTCGGGCGAATACTGTCCGCAAGGCCCAGCACTCGCGCAGGACGCGTCTTGCCGTCTTCCCCCGTCGCTCCGACAACCTTTACGCGGAACTTAACGCCATCCGCGGTGCCAAACTCTGTAAGTATTCTGTCGCGAGGAGGCGATATCAGCCCCACAGACCCCCAGGTAAAGCGCATAAAGGACGCCAAACGAGAGGCCTCGACGAACACGAGCGCGTCGGTTGGGAAACGGTAACGTTCTAGCGATAGCTGGGCCGAGAATGAGCACACGCCATCAGCCCCGTGACGAACCGAGACCACCACATCTTCCTGTCGGATACGGCGACGACCCGTATAGTTGAAGCGCCTAATCATTGTTCGCTCTCCTCGCTCCCTTTTATTCTCGCGCGAACATAGATGTCGCGATTCTCGTCGAAGCCAGTAATTTGGACGCGAAAGCTATTTTCAGCAACCTCAACAAGCATCCGATTCCCGCTGCAACTCACTTCCCGGACTCCAGGCATTTCCCGCCGCATCGTCGCAAGGTCGAAGTCGTCGCTGCGATATTTCGTAAGCGGGTTACCTTGGCTCCTGTCGTAGGCTACCAGCACTTCGAGGCGTGGCGGGCGAACCGAAAGAAGGTGACGGCTAGTCCGCTGAATGCAAAACCCACCTCGTATTTGTTCTATGTCGAACGGCTCGACGCTGCCCTTCGGATTCTCGACGCGTGGCCTACCAGGCTCGTCCCCATCAGGTTTAATCGGAACCTCCAACTGCGGGTCGTACCGCGGACGCGGGAAAAAGTCTGCTAATGCCCTCGGATCCCGCTCTCGATCCTTGCTGCTAAGGATTTCTGCTACCTGACGTGGTGCGGACCGGACGAAATCGAGGCAGGCTTTGCCATTTTGGTATTTCCCGGAGAAATTTTGCGAATTCTGCGACCACTGAGTATGAGCAGGGGTTTCAGCGTCGCCCAGCATGTCCGCCAGCGGTTTGTCGTCTATGGTCACGAGCGACAAGAGGCGATGTCCTCGGACGCGGCGTTCCAGCGCTTTGGGTATTACAATCCCGTTCCGTATGAACACAGGTGGGTAACCACGGCCCTCAAGGTCTTGGCGCAGGAACAAATCGAAGTATGAAAGCTGCTCCTCTCCCGAAGATGCGCGGACCAAAATAGGAACCCGCAGGGCGAGAGGCTTCCCTTGAACGTATTTCGCGGCCAGTTCGTCGAAGTACTGACTCGGAAAGAGTGAACTTGACCACGTTGGGGCTTGAGCAATCGGTGGGACATCGAGCGTACGTATTTCACTCTGGGGAAGTGTTTTTGCCCATATTGCAAACATTATGAGAGAGCTCAGGTCGCCTTCGATGTCGCCATCATCACAGCCGATCGAGTCAACCAGGCTGTTAGAGTCGAGGGTTAGGCTGCGTTCCTGGCTTTCAATTTTCACGATCAGCTTGCTGGTCAGAATCGGAAAGAAATATTCGTGAGCCACAGCCTTGGCGATCGCGTCCGGCGTGATGTCGTCGTGGGCGTACGGCACGACGACCGACAATCCGGGTTCGCGGTTTCGCTGTAAGCGAAAGTCACTGCAAAATTCGTTGATTACACTTGGGTCAGTGACTGGGAGTACAAAATCATCAGAAGTCGGCACACCAAACATCACATCGGGAGCGTATTTTTTGTCTGCGACTACATGGTATCGAACTGTAGTCTGGCCCATCAGTAACGGCCGAGGGTCGCTTCGGCGCACAGTAAATCCGAAAAGGGTGTTCACAAGGCTAGATCGCGCAAAAACTGTCTTACCGACTCCCCACTTTCCTCGTCCCCCTGCATTCTGTGAGACGCCCTCCGCACGAAAGAAGGCGTAAAAGTGATTCTTCCCGGAGGTCGGCGTGTGATCCCGTGCAGTGGCGTCTCCTTCCAATCCGATCGTGGCGAAATCCTCTACTAACAAAAATGGGCAACTGCCTGGCACGTCCGGGATCTCTCGCAGTCCGCTATCCGGCGCCTTTATGTGGTTCCACATACCACCGAGCTAGCGGTCTGCCCTAGGCGCGGGAAGGGCACCAGCCACTCCGGATATATAGAAGCGAACGGTCACCGCGTCGCCATTTGCGCGCGCATCCAGAATATTTTGGATTGCTTCGCGTACTAATGCTTGCGCAGGTTGATCGATAGATTCTTCGTCGAAGTATTCCCCAGTTACAGGATTGCGTTCCTTCTCTCCCGCCGACTTTGGACGACAATGCCAAGTCACCATTTTCGGTTCAGATCCTCCAGTTTGAAAGCTCGATTCCCGCACTTGATGCGCTCCCCGCTAGAGCGAGGCACTCGGTAAACGTTCCCACAATGAAATCACCTCGGCAGCCGTATGAGAGCCTTTTTCGATTGAGTATCCCTGCCGCCCGTGCTGCTCGACCAACTTGCTAGCCCTTAGCCACGCAAGGGCGAGGTACGTTTGATAGTTGGGAATTTCGTTGCCGTTCGCGTCTTTGAGAGGAAGCAGGTCTTCGACCATAAACATTTTGCCGGTCCCGAATCTCGCGGCAATAGACGTCGCTAGAATATCGACAACCGCGTGCGGCGCTTTGTGTTGATATTCCTGTCTTTCCTTCTTGGACCAGCCGACCTTCACCAACTCGTCGGCACGCCGAAAGAACTTCGGGTATTCGCCCTTCGATGGAGAGCGCTTCAAGCGTCTACTGGACCGGTCTAACCGGTGGCCATCCGCATTTGCACTGCTTGCCGGGCTTGTCGCTGCCATATGAAGTTTTGGCCGGCTCAGCGAAGGAGGCTCTGATTTGGTTTGCCACGCGGCCCGCGCGTCATCGACCAGATCTCCGAGACTCCGCGCCCAGTCTGTGATCAACATGATCGCGGTATAGTCGCCGGCCGAAGCTGAGGAGCCAACTAACTCGCGAAGTCGTCGCTCTGCGGTCTCCAGCACTTCGATCGACTGTTTCGCTATATTCTCCCTGTCCATATAGCCTGTGTATAATACAGCGAAAATAGAGTGTCAAGGCCTGCGACGACCAGGCGTCACCTAGGGTGGCCTCTTTCTGATTGAGCGAGGAGAGAAAATCCGGGATTCTTCGCTGCGCTCTAGAATGACACGAGGACAAGAAACGCAGAGAGCAGAGTCTTAAATCGCGCGCCCAAAAAAGACGCGCAGTCTAAGGACCCTCACCTTCGATCCTCTCCCTGATCGGGCGAGGGGAAAATATGGCCCCCCGCTCTCGGCTGCATCGCGCGACAACGGAGCGCGAAAAATCACTGGGTGCAGAGCCTGTCCTGAGCGACGCCGAAGGAGGTCACCCCTGCCAACCGTTGTCATCCTGCCATGCCATAATACTCAACATGATCGCTTCACCCACTCTCACCATGTACGACCTCACGCAATCCGACCCTCGCCAGCATCCTTTTACTCATTCACCAAACACCCCCGATCGAGGAAATGGAGGAAATGTCAACCAAAATCGCCAAATCATCGGCTTCCAGTTTAGAACAATGTTTGGTTTCATCAGGTACGCCAAAAAAGAGGCCGGCATTCAGCCGGCCTCATTTCCTTTTTCTAGAAGTTCGATTCTAGAGACTGAGGCGTTTCATCAATCGATAGAGCGTCGTCCGATCGACGCCCAGCGCGGTTGCTGCGTCAACCCGGTTGCCACCAGCCGCTGCAAGCGCCGCCTTGATTCGCACCGTCGCCGCGCGATCGAGGCTCGCCTGGAGGGTGCCCTCTTCTTCCTGGCTCTCGGCTGGCTGCGCGCGGTTCGAATCGGTCTCCGATCCCGCGGCCATATTCGCTCCCACCGCCGAATCGATTCCAGCAGCCCGGGCAATGCCGGCAACCTGGACCAGGTCCTCGTCGGAAGCGTCGTCGTCGAAGGCGAACGCCTCGGGCATCAGCGTCTCCTGCCCGCTCATCACGACCGCGCGCTCGATAACGTTCTCGAGTTCGCGCACGTTGCCCGGCCATCGATGGTT
>PMOH01000110.1 GCA_003161515.1 Deltaproteobacteria bacterium | reverse complement strand
GAATAATAGCGGCGCCTTGCCCCGACGCGATCTTGAAGGACGGGCTTCCGGTTGGAGGATCGACGGTCACGGAAAGTGGAATCCCGCCGGTATTCTTGACGATGAAGGACTTTGTCTCGCTTGTTGTCTGCCCGGAAAGATTGATTTTGTCGAAGGCGAGTAGAGTTGGCGTCACTGCCAGCTTGCTCACCGGCCCGGCGCCGCGCTTGAAGTCTTGGCTACCAATTTGGGCACGCGCGTTCGTCGCGAACAGAATCGTGAAAGCGAGAATCAATAACGCGACCGCTGCGTATCGCGCTGAATATGATACCAACCGTGACCCGCCCCCAACGATCGTCACAAATCCTCCCCTCACTGGTTTCCTGCCTTTGCAGACCGCCAGTCACAAAAGATTTTAGCAGGTTCGTCGGCGACGACCGAAACTTCAGCGCGAAAACAATTCACGCATTGACCTGCGATGCGCGCAAAGGAGTGGCGGTCAAGATACCGCTTCCGATCGCGGCGTCGATTCGGCTATTGAATATGAAGAGGTAGGTCAGTCATGGAAAAGCGAAAACTTGGCACGCAGGGACTCGAAGTGTCGGAGCTGGGACTCGGATGCATGGGGATGTCGCAGTTCTACGGTCCGCGCGACGACAATGAATCCGCCGCGACGCTCGAGCGCGCGGTCGAACTCGGCATCAACTTCTTCGACACCGCCGACGTTTACGGCCTCGGCCACAATGAAGAGCTGGTCGGCAAGACGCTCAAGAAATATCGCGACCGCGTGATTATCGCGACCAAGTTCGCCAACCAGGTTCTGCCCGACGGCAAGCGCGCGATCAACGGCCGGCCCGAGTACGTGCGCTCGTCATGCGACGCGTCGTTGAAGCGCCTCGGGGTCGATCACATCGATCTCTACTACCAGCATCGCGTCGATCAGAAGGTGCCGATCGAGGAGACCGTCGGCGCAATGGCCGAGCTGGTGCGCAATGGAAAGGTCCGCTACCTCGGACTGTCGGAGGCCGGCGCGAAAACGATTCGCCGCGCGCATGCGACGCATCCGATTACCGCGCTGCAGTCGGAATACTCGCTCTGGACGCGCGACTATGAAGACGAAGTGATTCCGACGCTGCGCGAACTCGGCATCGGATTCGTTCCATTCAGCCCACTCGGCCGCGGATTTTTGAGTGGAAACATTCGCGAGCTGCCGGACGACGACATGCGGAGGATGATCTCGCCGCGTTTCGCCGCCGAGAATATGCAAAGCAATCTGAAGGTCGTCGATCGAATCAAGGAAATCGCGCACGAGAAGAACATCACGCCGAGTCAGCTCGCGCTGGCGTGGGTGCTCGCGCAAGGCCCCGACATGGTCCCGATCCCCGGCACCAAGCGCCGCACTTATCTGGAAGAGAACGTTGCGGCGACGAAAGTTCAGCTATCGAAAAGCGACCTCGCCCGCATCGCGGAGGTCGCACCCAAAGGCTTCGCCGCCGGCGGCCGCTACCACGACATGAGCACCGTCAACGTGTAGCAGTTTATCCAAAGATCCCGGCGACCGACGTGACGACCCACATCACGGCCATCGCGACGAAGAATGCGCAGAGCAGCTCGCGCACAAGGCGGTCCACCGCGACCTCCCATCCCGGTATTTCCGAATCTTTGGCGTGATCGATGAAAGCGGGCGCTCGTTCTCGGGTAAAGGTCGTTGCCATGGGTCACCTGCCTCGTTTGTGCGGTCTGTGCCGTCACAAATAAGGCGTGACAATCGACTGAACGAGTCGTTCAACGCGACCGCACAATTCAGTTTTTGGCCGGCGATCAGGACAAATTCGCAAGCTCCAGGCGATAGACCTCAGCAGCGGTGCGATGGAATAGCCGGGCCCTCTCGTCCTTCGTGAAACCAGCGGCGATCTTCTTGAAGGCGTTCCACAGTACTGCGTACGAGCATGAGGCCCGGTCCACCGGGAAGTTGCTCTCGAACATGCATCGACGCGGGCCGAACTTGTCGATCGCATGCAGATAGTAGTCGCGCGTCGCCGACGCGAGTTCATCCGAGGTCGGCGGCGAGGGTCTCCGATGCCATCCGAAGCCGTTGATCGGCATGTTGATTCCGCCGAGCTTGACCACGACGTTGGGGTGTCGCGCGAGATCTGCGATGTTCGTCTTCCATTCGCCGAAGATCTCCGCGCGCCGACCTTCGTACGGGCCGATTCCCAGCGGTCCGCCGAAGTGATTGAGGATAAGCGTCGTGTCTGGAAACGCCTTCGCGAGCGCGGTCACCGTCGGCAACTGCGGATGGTACTGCCATGCCTCGAAGCTCAGACCCAGCTTGCTCAACCTGGCGAAGCCTTCGCGAAACTTTTTCGATTCATACAGATCAGCCGGTGGGTTGGTGTGCGAGTTGCGCACGTCGGGACTCGCGTCGAAGCCGCCCGCGTGCCGGATTCCACGAAAGCGTGCGGGCGCTGCCGCGATATGCGCCTCGAGCACCGGCACGACCGCGTCTCCCAGCGTCAAATCCGCGAAGCCGACGATTCCCGCCGCGACGCGTGTCTCGCCGTATTGTCCGCTCGCGCTTTGCGCCGCGATGCCGTTGACGAACTCGGTCTCGCCCACCGGCCGCATCGATTCGGGGCCGTCGGCGCGATACATCGACATGCATTCGACAAACACCGTCGCGCGCACGCGATGCCCCGAGTTGGTGTCGCGCAGAATCTCGTCGAGCATGTAGCGGCTGCCCGGATGGTCCCACAAGTGATGATGCGGATCGATTATCGGCAGTTCTGGTTCGAGCGCGACTTCAGTAACTTTCGCGAGCCATGCATTCGGATCGATTTCGGTGTTGGGCATCTCATTCACCTTTGAATTTAGCGGGACGCTTTTCCAGGAACGCGCGCACGCCTTCGGCGAAGTCCGCCGAGTTGCCGGCCCTGCGCTGCATCTGACGTTCGAGGTTCAGCTGCTCCTCATAAGTGTTGTCAGCGCTCTCCCAGTACAGCCGGCGAATCAGGCTGAGCGCGACGGTTGGTCCGTTCGCGAGGTCGAGCGCCAGCTCTTTGGCCTTGCCGATCAGATCCGCATCGTCGAAGACCCGGTTGATAAGTCCCCATTCGAGCGCTTTGTCGGCCGGCAACTTCTCGCCCAGCAGCGAGAGCTCCATCGCGCGCGCCTTGCCGAGCATCCGCGGCAGAATCCAGGTCGAGCCGCCGTCGGGGATCAAGCCGATGCGGCGGAACGCTTGCAGGAAGTACGCCGAGCGCGCGCACAGCACGAGATCGCCCATCAAGGCAAAGCTCATTCCGACGCCGGCCGCCGCACCGTTAACCGCCGTGACGAACGGAATCGGAAGCTCGCGAAGGCGTCGCAGAAACGGATGATATTGCGTTTCCAGCACCGAGCCGGCGTCGCGCGCGCCGCTGGGACCGCCGCCGCTTGGCTGCAGGTTGGCGCCCGCGCAAAAGCCGCGGCCCGCGCCCGTCAGCAGGAGGCATCGCACGCCGTTCTTCGGATTCTCGACGTGGTCGAGCGCCTTCATCAGCCCAGCGAGCATCTCGGCCGAGACTGCGTTCATGACTTCGGGATGGTTGAGCGTTACGATTCCGACCGGACCTTCGGTGTCGAGTTTTACGCGTTCAAATTCCATAGTTGTCTCCCGCTTCGTCGTGACGACTCGTCTGTTTCACTACCCCAACTAACATCGGGTGTGATAGCTCGACAATCGTAACGCAGTTGCTCGATGGAGAATCGAAATGGAGCCAGTGAAGAAGCTTGAACGTTCGGTGAAGGGGCGCGCGGTGCTCGTCACCGGCGCTGCCAGCGGGATGGGTCGCGCGACCGCACATCTGTTCGCGCAGGAAGGCGCGCTGGTTGCGATCACTGACATCAATGAGGCGGGAGTCGGGCGCGTCGTCGAGGAGATTGCGGCTGCCGGTGGGATTGCGCACGGATGGCGGCTCGATGTCTCCGACGCGGCTGAGATCAAGCGCGTCGTTGCGGAAGTNNCCGCTCGGCAACGACGACTACGATCTCATCTGGGATCGCACCATCGCGGGCTTGCTGACTGCGCAACAGCGGATGGTCCGCGCCGCGCTGGTGCATCTTCGGAAGTCTGACGCTGCGCGCATCGTCAATATCGCATCGACCGAGGGCCTCGGCGCGACTCCGGGCGATAGCCCTTACGCGGTCGCCAAGACTGGAGTCATCGGACTCACTCGGGCGCTGGCGGTCGATCTCGGGCCGGAAGGAATAACCGTTAACTGCATCTGCCCCGGACCGATTCGGACTGCGCTCACCGACGCGATCCCGGAAGAGCACAAGACGATCTTCGCCAAGCGCCGCACCGCGCTCAAACGATACGGCTATCCGGAAGAAGTCGCACATATCACTTTCAGCCTGTGTCTGCCGGCCGCTTCGTATATCACCGGCGCGATCATTCCAGTTGACGGCGGCCTGATGATTCGCAACGCATAACTGTCACAACTAATCGCGGAGGTGTTCCCATGTCTGACGACACAGCGAAGAAAGGAATGGAAGTGCGCACGAAGTTGTTCGGCGAGAAGGCGGCGCAGGACGGTGACACGTTCCTGAGAAGTTTCGACGAAGGTTTCGCCACCTTTCTCAATGAACAACTGTTCGGCACCATCTGGAGTCGTCCCGGCCTGCCTATCAAGTTGCGCTCGCTGCTCACGATGACTGCGCTGATGGCGTTGGGGCGCGGGCCGGAGCTGCGGCTTCACATGCGTGGAGCGCTGAATCTTGGCATCCCAGTTGAGGAGATTAAGGAGCTGATCGTTCACGTCTCGCAGTACAGCGGTGTGCCGACTGCGGTCGAAGCGATCCGCGCGTTCAATGAGGTGACTGCGCCGCCGAAGTCGAAAGAGTGAAGTTCTCATCAGCCGATGTCGCCGCAGTCGATCTTATAGAGTATTTCTCCTTCCAGCAGTTCTTTAGGATCGGGCTTTCCGCTTCCGCCAAGCGTGCCATCGGGCTTTAGGTATTGATGAACCAGAGCGATCTGGTCTCCGTTGGAATTGATATACGCAATAATCTGGGACTTGGTGCCCCGGGGCTGCCCCGCTTTAGCTGGCGCCCGTTTGTTGTAAAGGTATTCTAGGGTAAACTCTCGATTGCGAGCGCGCGTCCAGTATTTGCCTTCGTTGAACAGCGCTCTAATTCTTTGTTTCGAGACGTAGACGATATGAACGCGGGAATCGAGTGACATGACGAGCGCGGCTGAAATTCGAGAAAGTCTGGGTCGGCTCCTTGCCCATGAACAGTCGCTGAACTCGTTTACCGACTGGCTTGCTCGCAACACCTGGAATATTCATCGCGAAAACGATGAGGTCCGGAAGTTGGTGGGAGAGATCCACTCGGTGTTGGCAGAATACTCCAATCGCCACGTGAGCGCGAAAGAACTGCAACAGAAACTCTCGGCGCTGACTGCGAGTCAGCAGGTGACTACTCCGCGAAAAGTTCGCACGCGCGAGAAACACAGAGCCTGAGTGTCGATACGTCGATAACGCGCCTTTCCTGAAGCTGACAATCTACAGGGCGACCGCGGAGCGGCTTCCAGAGCCTTTGAGGAGGGCTTCGAGGTGGGGGAGGGCGTTTTCGAGGGTGGCGTGCTTTTCGATTGCGTCGAGGAAGGGGTCGCG
>PMOH01000381.1 GCA_003161515.1 Deltaproteobacteria bacterium | reverse complement strand
AGGTCCGCCGCCGCTTTTGCATCAGAACGCATCTCCGTCAGGCCGGATCAGACTTCAACCCGGCTCGGGCGCATGCCGAAAATCGAGTGCGAGCCGCGGACGCACTCGTGGAGAACGCCGAGATAGCTGCGCGTCACGTGGACGGATTCCTTGAAGTCCGACTTCGACATCAGCACGCGATGGAGTTGCGGCAACCGGTAGAACGGGACGCTCGGGTAGAAGTGATGCTCGATGTGGTAGTTGACGTTCTTCGGCGCGACGAAAATGTGCGCCAGCACCGACGCGCCGGTGGACCGGGTCTGCGCGTATGCGTTGGCGTGGCCCTCGATTGCGGAATGTTCGGCGATACTGCGGATGCGGAAGATCACGATGAGCCAGGTGAACAAGGGAACGACCCAGTACATCAGGAGGAGGTGGAGCGCGCCGAACCATGCGAATAGGAGGATGACGCCCGCGTAGAATCCGTATCGAGCGGCGAGAAAACCGCGACTGCCGCCGGTGTCCTTCGAGAGAAGAGTCCGCACCAGCATGAGATAGAAAATAGCGCCTAGACCGGACGCGTCGCGAAGTATCAGCATTGCGAGCCGCCGGAGGCGCATCGGAAATACCCACGACAAGTCGCCTTGCCGGCGGGACCAGTCGGGATCCTGAGCGGTGTTCAGATAACGATGATGCGCGAAATGATTCCTGCGATACGCGCGCGCCGAGATGAGATTTGGCCACGCCAGTACAATTTCGGCGGTCCAGTCGTTCAGGCGCCGGCCTCGAAACAGCCGGTAGTGGACGCCGTCGTGCATCAGGATGAGCAGCGCGTGCTGGCGCGCTCCAATGAATGCAATTGCCAGCAGGTACACTGCGAAGTTGAAGTGGCGTTGGCATAGAAAGATTGCGGTCAGTATCAACGTCCATTCGGCGACGATGTGAAAAGTACTCCGAAGCGGGCTGAGAGCCGACAAATCGAGCAGCTCCTCCTTGGTAAGTTTGGTCGGAATGTTGCCGTCGAGATCGTCCGAAGGGCGTTCCTCCGCCCTGCGATCTCTATTCAGATCGATATTCATAAAAATCTCCCCGATTGAGTGAATCCGTGCCGAGGGCGCAGATTCAGATAGAGTGTTGTAGTCAATCCGCCGGATTAATTGAGGATCGATTCAGACTTGGGCGGATTCGGCAGTCGTCTCTCCAATTCTGAGCGGATAGCGATTCGTTGCCGGCCGCAACCGATCGGAATTATCGAACTGGATTGTCAGATAGTTGTCGGGAGTTTCGATCTTCAACCGACGCACATTTGAGGTTAGTTTCGCCAACGCTTCTCCTTCGAGGATCATCGGCTGAACCCACGGTCTTCCGCCGGGCTCTTCGAGATACGGATACTCGACCGGTGTGCCTACATTGACGAAGCCCATCGCTGTGTAAAATCCGTTATGTGCGGATCCTCCGACGGCCAGATACACAAGCACCGCGCGAGGCTCCCTGTGGACGACCTGAACCGCGATTCCGCGCCACGCATGCATCCCGGCGCCGCGCGACAGCGACCAATGATCACTGCATTCCAGCACCGATTGGGGCGGATAGCCCGAAAGATCCGGCTGCTCGCAGCTCTGCGGATATGCCGCGAGATTGTGGAGAGCGACGCCCGCGATCATGCGTTCCATGCGATCACATTTTGTTTCGAACAACCCGTAGATATCTGCTGCGGCCAAACGGACCATATTTCTCGCGTGCGACTCGCCGGCATCTCGGTAGCTGGCGCCATGCCCAGCGCGCGCGTCCGCGAGTCGTTGGGCGAAAACATTTCGTTCGCCGTCTGTATTTAAGAGGCGCATTTCCATTGGATAACTCCCTGTTGGTCGTATCAGCGTTTGCGTAAGGGCGAGGTGGGTTAATCAAATCCCGCCGGAGGCGGCCCGCGCGCGTTAACCGATCTGACGGGAAAGCTCGGACGGCGAGCCTCGATAGCTAAAAGTTGACGCTCCCGTCGATCGAAATGTAGGAATGTGACCATTAGAAGTGGAACGTTTAGTCACTTTTTAACTCCACTCGATGACAAATAGTCAACAACAACTTCTCACGGCGGCTGGCCACTGGGCCTTTTTTGGTGCTTGCGCGATTACGATCGGTTGTGATTTTCTTTAGGTCGGCGCTGTGATATGCAGACGAGCGTTAACAGCCTCTGAACAGAGGGCTCTCGCGTTTACAGGCTGGATGTCGGGTCTGTCGGGGGAAATGTGACAATCAGAGCAACTAGTAAAGGCTTGACGGTTTTCGACGCGTTAGCGGCGGATATAGTCAAGGCGAGCAAAGCTCCGCACGCTGCATCAGCTTCCTACGATACCAGTGCGGAAATTCTCTCTCTCGAGCAACACGACTACACGCGCCCGCTAAGAAGAGCGCTGGCACGCTCCGAGGTTCGAGAGATCGTCGATGAAGCCAGAAGCGCCGTCTGGCCCCGCTTGAACCACGAATCCGTAAAGCTGGTTTCGCCGGCGAAATTCACTCGACACTGGTCCGGCTTGGGAGTTCAATTCCAGCTCGCGAAACTCAATGGAGCGGACGGAGTCGCCTTGTTGGGATTTTACGTGCGTGAAATGGGTCGTTCGCGACTACCGCTAATCTGCGTGAACACCGCGCATCATCCTGCTGCAATCGGTGCGGCATTTTGTCACGAGATGGGCCATCACCTTGTCGGGCGGCTGTTTGATTCGAGCGAAAATCATGCGCAGATGTTGACCATGACCGCTTACGGAGAACATCTAAGCGATCCCGAAGAATTGGCCGCCGACGTTCTCGTATGCATCGGGATGTATCCAGAGGCGGCGGCGCGAAAGATTTTCCTGATACCCCACAAAGGGAGGCCGCCTAAATCGGCGCCCGCGGAACTTCCGGATTCAGTCGCCACGACGGTGCTCGAATTCATGCAAAGTCGATTCGGCCTCAACTTCGGTCCACAGATGGCCTCCACCAAGGGGCTCCAATACCTGGCCGCGGTGATTCACTTCGCAAAATTGAGACGCGCGCTGCTCACCGAATACGACATCTGAAGCGATCAGCGTTTCCGCATCCCTCATCCACGCCGTCACTCGCCGCTTGTACCTTGGTCCGATTTGCTTTTAGGATCATTCCGTTCGCAGTTTTGAGTCCGTGGAAACCTAGCCGAGGAGACGCAATATGGAACTGGCACCCAAGCGGGCCGGATTCGCGCCAGAGAGAATCAACCGGATCACGGAACATCTCGACAAGAATTACGTCGCGCCCGGCAAAATTGCCGGATGCCAGACGCTGGTCGCGCGACATGGCCACGTCGCCTACTTCAAGTCGCAGGGCCTGATGGATCGAGAGCGCCGCAAGCCGCTCTCGGACGACACCATCTTCCGGCTGTATTCGATGACCAAGCCGATCACGTCGGTCGCGCTGATGACGCTGTTCGAGAATGGACACTTCCAGCTCAACGATCCGGTGTCGCGATTCATCCCTGCGTGGCGCGATCACAAAGTATGGGTGTCGGGCGAAGGCGCTGCCATGGAGACCACGGCAGTATCGCGGCCGATGACGATGCGTCACGTGCTGAGTCACACCGGCGGCCTCACCTACGGCGCTACCAATCATCCGGTTGACCGTGCCTATCGCGAGGCGGGAGTGGGGCGGGGTGCCGGCGAGACTCTTAGCGGGTTCGCGGATAAGCTCGCGAAGGTGCCGTTGCGCTATCAGCCCGGCGAGCGATGGATGTACTCGCTTTCGACCGACGTGTGCGGTTACCTGGTCGAGGCGATCTCCGGGAAGCGCTTCGACAAGTATGTGCAGGAGACAATTTTCGATCCGCTCGACATGAAGGACACGTCCTTCATGGTTGCATCGCGCAAGGCCGATCGCTTTGCGGCTAACTATGAGCGCCAGGCCGATAAGACCCTTAAGCTGATCGACGATCCCGAACGCAGCAACTACCTGAAGGAGCCAACGTTCTTTTCGGGCGGCGGAGGACTGACCGGCACGACCGCCGACTACTTGCGCTTCTGCGAGATGCTGCGGCGCGGTGGCGAATTGGATGGCGTTCGCATCCTGGGACCTCGCACTGTCGAGTTGATGCATCTGAACCATCTTGCCGGCGGCAAAGACCTGAGCGCGATGGCTATCGGCGCATTCTCGGAGACCGCCTATGAAGGTGTCGGCTTCGGCCTTGGTTTCGCGATGACCCTAGGACAGGTCCAGGCAGGCGCGCTCGGCGGCGGCGACTATTACTGGGGCGGCGCCGCTTCGACTATTTTCTGGGTCGATCCTAATGAGGACCTGGTGGTGATTTTCATGACCCAGCTGATGCCGTCCGCCACCTTCAACTTCCGCGGACAACTAAGGAACATCATCTACTCGGCGATCGTCGAGTAAGGAGTGTGTGATGAAGGCTGCGGTTTACTATCAGAACGGGGGTCCGGAAGTTCTCAAGTACGAAGACGTTCCCGATCCTGAGTGTCATCCGAAAGGCGTCGTGATTCGCGTCGAGGCGGTAAGTATCGAAGGCGGCGACACGCTCAATCGTTGGCACGGAGCATTGTTCAGCAATCCGCACGTGGTTGGCTACCAGGCCGGCGGCGAAATCGTCCAGGTTGGCGCGGAAGTGACGGACCTTAAGGTCGGTCAGAAGGTCACTACTGTTAATGCTATGGGCTCGCATGCGGCGTTGCGCTCGGTGCCGGCGCGAAACGCATGGCCGGTGCCTAAAGGATTCGACATCAAGCTGGCCGCGGCTATCCCAGTGCCGTTTGGCACCGCAGACGATTGCCTTTTCGAGTTCGGGCATCTGAAGGCCGGCGAGACAGTCTTGGTGCAGGCCGGCGCGAGCGGCGTAGGTGTCGCGGCGATTCAACTAGCCAAGCGTGCAGGGGCAACGGTGCTTGCGACAGCGTCGAGCAACGAACGGCTGGAGCGCCTGAAGCCGCTAGGCCTCGATCATGGCATCAACTATAAGACCGATGATGTCGTTAAGTCGGTTATGAACCTTACACATAACAGGGGCGTCGATCTCGTCGTTGATCCGGTAGGTGGTGCGACCCTTCAAGGCAGCCTGCTATCGCTCGCCTATCGCGGACGGGTCTCGATGGTAGGCGCTGCGGGACGTGAAGCGATGACCGTCGATGTCTCTTCGTTGATGGCGGGCAACCGTTCTTTGACGGGAGTCTTCCTGGGCGCCGAGATAGGTACCGACCGCGCGCACAATATGATCCAGCGCCTGGTCGATGAGGCTGCCAGGGGTGAGTTGAAGGTCGTAATCGATCGAACTTTTCCACTATCGGAAGCCGCCGCTGCTCACGCTTATATCGAGAGCCGGCAAGCTGTCGGCAGGGTTCTTCTCATTCCTTAGGGTCTAAGCTTCGCGAATTAAGTTAGCGAAGGAATGCCGGCGGTAGCGAAAGCAAAAACTCGCGTTGAAGAACCACCTCTGGTGACGCGTGCGGTCATAGGATGGTGGAAAGTTGATCCGGCAACGCTCAGGGCAGAAGCCGTCGGGCTTCTGCTTCTAGGGCTGGCGTTCATCGTTAACGCTGTGTTGTTGTGGCCGGAAATTCGCATCGAGCGGGTGCCGGTCAACGACCTTACCTTCCATATCGCCGCATCGCAGCGTTTGACCCAGAGTATTAGCACCGGCGATTCATTTCTTGACCCATGGATGTCGCAATGGGCGCTCGGATATCCGCTGTGGCACTTCTATCAGCCGCTCCCGCACATGGTTGCGGGACTGTGGCTAGCGATCACGAGCCATTTCGCGTCAGAGACTGGGTCATTTGCGGTGTTCTACTACCTATTGATGGCAGCGTTGCCGGCAACCACTTACTTGGGTGCGCGATTGTTCGGGTTGAATCCGATTGCCGCAGGTTTCGCGTCCTTATTGCTCATAGGTGTTAGCGAGGTCGGCGATCTCAGCCGCTATGGGGTAGCGTACGGTGCCTACGTTCGGCGCGGCAGTGGCCTTTACACGCAATTGATGTCCTACAACCTGCTGATGCCTGCCCTGGGACTCGCTAACTACTCGCTTAACACTGGTAGGCGGAAGATTCTGTCCGCTTGCCTGATTGGAGTCACCGCACTCTCGCACGTCGTCTTCGGTTACGCCGCCATTGTCTCAGTCGCAATCATGGCCTTGGTCGGACCGCGAGGCGATCGCTCGCGGCGAGTCGTCCGCGCCGCATCGATTCTGATCCCCGCCTTCATCCTGCTCGCATGGTTCGTAGTTCCGATGCTGCTGGCTAGTGGCGAGGCGAACCGGTGCCGATGGGACGATGTTTGGAAATTCGATTCGTGGGGTGCGAAAAACATATTGAGCACGCTGTTGTCCGGCCGCTTCTTCGACGAAGGTAGATTGCCGGTAATGACGGTGGCACTGGCAGCGTCCGTTTTGTACGCGCTCTATCGCTGGAAGAGACCTATGCCGCGGCGTCTGCTGATTCTGACCGTTGTGTGGCTCGCGATTTTCTTCGGTCGTACGACTTGGGGATATTTCATGCTCGCCCTGGGGCTGCCGGCGACCTTTCACGTAAGCCGTTTCGAGTCGGTATTCGAACTGTTTGCCGTGCTGTTGACTGCGTGGGCGCTCGCGAAGCTGGTCGCGGCCGTGCGGAGGTTAGGATACGCGGCCACGCTGTCGGGTGTGATCGCGCTAGGAGCGATGGCATTTGTAATGTTCACGGAGCGCGTCAGTTTCCTCAGGTTGAGCAACTATTGGGGAGAAGAGAGTCTGACCGGGCTTGCGCGCGAAGGACCCGATCTCGAAGCGTCGCTCGCCGACATCCGCGCGATTCTGCGTGAGCGGCCGGGCCGGGTGTGGTCGGGTCCGACCGGAAATTGGGCCGCTAATTTCCAGATTGCCAGGACGCAGCCCTATACCTTTCTCTCACTCGCCGGATTCGACGAGCTCAGCTTTCTCTATCATACGTTGTCGTGGAGCTCCGACGTGACGGCCGAGCTCAACGAGAACGATCCTTACCAGGCTCAGCTATTCGCGATGCGCGCGGTGCTGGCGCCGGTGACGCAAGCTATGCCTTCCTACTTCACCCGTCGCGCGGTTCACGGCAAGCTCGCGGTTTACGAGGCTTCGCACGAAGGTTACTTCGGACTGGTGGACATAGGCGCACGTTACAATGGTCCACTTACGACGGTGCTCAATCGCGACTGGGGATGGATGAACAATCCTGCGGTGCGAGCCGGTGCGGTCGTCGCCCTGGGGAGCGATCTCAACGGAGTACCAGAATGGAAGTTGTATGAGCAACTGCCGCCACTCGATCCGCGGTTCTCGACTCCACGCGGCATAGTAACCTCGGAAAGCAAGCAAGGCGAGACCTATAACGCGCAATTGGCAGTTTTACGCCCGTGCTACGCGCTGCTTAAGATCACTTACTTTCCAGGCCAGCAAGCTATCGTGGACGGAAAGCCCGCCCCAATATTTCGCGTGTACCCCAATTTCTGTGCGATTCCGGTCGGGCCAGGCGAACATAGGATAGAAGTTCGATACAGGCCTGGTCCTATCAAGCCGATATTGTTAGTTACCGGATTCATCCTTGTAGGACTCATCGCACAAGCGATGCGCCGGCCGAACTATGCCGCGACGGAGCACAGGATAGCCATCCGATTGGCCGAGCTGGCGACGCCTTGGGATACTGTCCGCACGCGGACCGCGCTGGCTCTTGCGATATTGATCCTGCTCTTCACGCGCGCGCTGTTCAGTGGCAACTTGCTCACCGGGCATGACTCACTGGCGTACCCGCCCCGGATGACTGAATTCGCCAAAGTACTGGGCGACCATCAATTTCCGCCGGTGTGGGCGCCAGACCTTGGCAGTGGACATGGACAGCCGCTGTTCGAATTCGCACCACCCTTGATCTACGCGGCGGCACTGCCTTTCTTCAAAGCAGGTTTCAGGCTAGCCAACTCTCTTCAATTCGGACTGGCGATTCTGTTCGCGCTGGGTGCGATCGCCGTCTTCCTGATCGGGCGCAGACTTTCCTTTTCCCGTATCGCTTCAATCGGAGCGGCGGCCGCATGGCTCTTCGCTCCCTATCAGGCGCTCGACATCTACGTCTCTGGGCGATTCGCCGAGTCGGCCGCGATTGCGGTAGCGCCGATTGCTCTGCTCGCGCTGTTTGCGGCTCTTCAACGCCCGACCGCGATCAGTATCGTGCTGGGCGCGATGGCATTTGCGATGCTGCCGCTGGCGCACAATGCCGTCGCGCTACTGATGCTTCCCGCATTCGCGGCGATCGTCTTAGTCCGATCCGCGGTCTCCGATCAGCGACTAAAAACTGCTGCCGCCGGCGTTTCCGTCCTGGCCGGCGGACTAGGACTTAGCGCTTTCTTTTGGCTTCCCGCATTGATCGAGCGCGACTTTGTCAAAACTGAACTCTTGCGCACCGGCCTTCTCAGTTGGACCAACTACATAATCTATCCGTCCCAGCTGCTTTGGTCGCCATGGGGTTACGGCATCTCGATGCGCGGTCCTTCGAATGGGATCTCCTACTCGCTCGGGCTTGTTCACATAGGATTGGCGGTCGCCGGGCTGCTAGTCGCGATACGCATGGCGAATCGTGCTCGCCGCCTTGACGCGCTGGTGTTTGCCGGCGCGTCGATAGTCGGCGCGCTATTGGCCACCGATTTGTCATGGGTTATTTGGGAGCATGTTGGCACTCTGCAATACCTGGTCTATCCGTGGCGCACCTTATGCGTTCCAGCCCTGTTCATGCCTCTGCTGGCTCTCTATGCGTTCGACGCAGTGGGTCCACGGCTCGCATCGGCAGCGATGGTAGTCCTTGTGCTAGTCAACATTGCGCACACCCAACCCAAGGGAATCCAGACTTATGACGAAGAATACTACAGTGCAGACCTAATCGCTCAGAAGGGGATAAACACGACCACTCGCGAAGAGTATGAGCCTCGAACTGTCTATCACCGTCCCGCGTTTGACAGCGTCTTGCTCAAAGGTGTCCGGTCAGCGCCCGTTGTATCTCAACTAGCGGTCAGCTCAAACCTTCAAAGGTTCACCGTGGACGCAAGCGAGCCCGCGCTGATGCAGGACTCGCTCTTCGACTATCCCGGATGGACGGTACTAATTGACGATCGCCAGGTTGCGACCTCGCCAGCTTCGGATAGCGGCGAGATCACCTTCACAGTTCCAGCGGGCCTACATAGTGTGCAGGTCGAGCTACTTCCCACTCCTATCCGGCGCTGGTCATACTATGCGTCCCTGGTTACAGGCGCGCTCATGACTCTCATCATGGCGTTTGCGCTGATTACCGCATGGAATCGAGCCGAGCCTGTCGATAAGACTCGTCCGATACCCGCAAAGGCTCGTTCCAAAAAGAGAACTCGCCGCTAGGCCGCGAATATCTCCTCGAAGAAATTCGCCATAGACCGCCACGATCGAGCGTCCACCAGCTTGTTGTAGCCGATACCCGGCATCCCGATGCTGTCCGAATTCGGATTGGTAAAGCTATGCTTCGCGCCTCCGTAAACTATCACCTGCCAGTCCACGCCCGCGTTTTTCATCTCAGTCTCGAAGGCAGTGACCTGCTCGAACGGGATCATAGTGTCATCCGCGCCAGTGCATACCAGGATTTTCGCCTTGACCTTTCCAGCTTCGGCCGGTCGCTGCGTCTGCAAGCCACCGTGAAAGCTCACGATGCCTTTGAGAGGCGCGCCGTCGCGGGCAAGTTCCAGCGAGAACGTGCCGCCCATGCAGAAACCAATAGCAGCCAATCGGCCCCCATCGGTCTGAGGAACTGACGCGAGACGATCGAATGCCGCGCGCCCGCGCTTGCGGAGCTTGGCTGGATCGGTAAACAGCGGCGTCGCAAGTTTCATCGCCTCGGGCAGGCTGGATACTTCAATTCCGTCGCCATACGGATCGCCCGCGAATGCGACGTAGCCCAGCTCTGCCAGCCGCTCAGCGCGTTTCTTTGCATGCTCACCGAGGCCGAAAGCTTCCGGCATCACGAGCACCCCCGGCCGCTTGCCCGATTTCTTTTCGTCGTAAGCCAGGTAGCCGCGAAGGGTTACGTCGCCGTCCTTGTATTCGATCGTCTCTGTCTTCATACGAGTCTCCGATGGTTTGTGAATCAGGCCATCTTGCACCATCCGGGGATTTTCTGGAAGCCGCGAGCGATTCGCCGCGCGACGAGAGTTCTGCTAGGAGCTTGGTTTATGGCAGATCCCGATTTCACGCAGTTCAAGCTCGTGCACAAGGGCCATTCGTTCGAGGAATTCCACGAAGGGCAGGTCTTCGAGCATCATTGGGGCCGCACCATCAACGCCGGCGACAATTCGCTGTTCACCACCGCCACGCTCGCGCACTGCCCGCTCTACTTCAACGCCGAGTATGCGCGCGCGCACGGTCATCCCGACGTCGTCGTTAATCCGATGCTGGTCGCGTGTGTCGTGGTCGGCATCTCGGTCGAGGATTTGAGCGAAGCGGGCGGGCCGTTCCTCGGCATCAACAATCTGGAATTTCATCGCCCAGTTTATCCCGGCGATACGCTGACCGCGCGCAGCACGGTTGTCTCGACGCGCGAATCCGCTAGTCGCGGCAATTTCGGGATCGTCACCTGGCGCACCGAGGCGCGCAATCAACGCGACGAAATCGTCATCAGCTACGAGCGCACCAACCTGGTCGCCAAACGAAGAGGAGCGCCACTGTGAGTTACATGACCGACGAGCGGCGGATGATTCAGCAAGCGGCGCGCGACTTCGCGATGAACGAAGTTCTGCCCATCGCAAACAAGCTCGACCCCGAGCAGGGCGACATCCCGATGTCGTTGCGCGACAAACTCGCCGAGATGGGCTACTTCGGCGTCGTCATCCCCGAGGAATACGGCGGACTTGGGATGGGCGCATTCGAGTACGTGCTGATCACCGAGGAACTCGCGCGCGCGTGGATGAGCGTCGCGAGCATCATCGCGCGCGGCAACGGACTCGGCGGCGGATTCACGGCGGCGCAGCGGCGCGAATATTTGCCGCGGATGGCGCGCGGAGAATTTCTCGGCGCAGCGGCGCTGTCGGAGCCGGACGCGGGCTCCGATCTCGCCAACGTCTCCTGCAAAGCAACGCGCGACGGCGACGGTTGGATGCTCAACGGCACCAAGACCTGGTGCACGTTTGCCGACGGCGCGGATTTTATCTCGGTGCTCGCGCGCACCAAGCAGCCGTCCGATCCGCGCCGCCGTCACGAAGGCATCAGTCAATTCCTGGTGCTGAAGGAGCGCGGCAAGTTTCCGCCGGGGCTGACCGGATCGCCGATACGCAAGATCGGTTACTTCGGCTGGAAGACGTGGGAGCTGCACTTCGACAACTTCAAGCTGCCGGCGGACGCGCTGCTCGGCCGCGAGCGCGAGGACCGCGGCGAGGGCAAGGGATTTTACGGCGCCGTCAGCGGGCTTGAGGTCGCGCGGGTGCATACCGCGGCGCGCGCAATTGGCCTCGCGCGCGGCGGACTCGAAGACGCGTTGTCATACGCCCAGAAGCGAATCGCGTTCGGCCAGCCGATCGGCGAGTTCCAGGCGATTCGATTCAAGCTGGCCGAAATGGCGACCGAAATCGAAGCCGCGCGCCAGCTTACGTATTTCGTCGCGACTGAGGTTGACAGCAAGCGGCGATGCGACAAGGAAGCGTCGATGGCGAAGCTGTTCGCCTCCGAAATGGCCGAGCGCGTCACCAGCCAGGCGCTGCAGATTCACGGCGGCTACGGCTACACCAAGGACTTCCCGCTCGAGCGCTACTGGCGCGACGCGAGGTTGACGAAAATTTTCGAAGGCACCTCCGAAATTCAACTGCGGATCATCTCCGATCGTCTGCTGCCGAAGGTGAGAAAGTGAGTACATCGATCTCGAAGCTGACTGGGACCGGGAACTACTTCGAAGATTTCGAGGTCGGCGCGAAGATGCGTCACGCGCGCGGTACTACTATCGGCGAGATCGAAAATCAGATGCTTACGAAGCTCGTGCTGAACACCGCCGACGGCCACTACAACGAGCATCGTATGCGCTCGACGCAATTTGGCCAGCGCCTGGTCTTCGGGCTGGTGACCGGCTCTGTGTGCATCGGGCTCGCGACACAGGATACCGGTGAAAATGCGGTGGCCGAACTAGGTCTCACCGGAATCAGGTTCACCTCGCCGGTTTTTCACGGCGACACGCTGTATGCCTACAGCGAAGTGCTGGAAAAGCGCGACGCCGATCGCGACGACGCCGGCATCGTGCGCTTCAAGCATTGGGGCACCAAGCATGACGGGACGATCGTCTTTGAAGGCGAGCGCACCGTTCTGATCAAGCGGCGCTCGCATTGGGGCAATCGATGAACGCGCGCACGGGACCGCTGTCGGATGTTCGCGTGCTCGATCTGACTCAGGCGCTGGCCGGTCCGTATTGCACGATGCTGCTGGCCGACCTTGGCGCCGACGTTATCAAGGTCGAGCCGCCCACCGGCGATATGAGCCGGAGCATGGGACCGCATCCCGCGGACCGAAACGGCTGCGACTACGGCGGATACTTCGCGAGCGTCAATCGCAACAAGCGCAGTATCGTGCTCGACCTCAAGACTGACGCGGGCCGCGATGCGCTTTTCAAGCTGGTGAAGACTGCGGACGCGATCGTTGAGAACGCGAAGACTGGTGTGATGGATCGCGCGGGCGTCGGCTACGAGCGGCTGCGCGAAATTAATCCCGCGCTGGTCTATGCGGCGATTCGCGGCTTCGGCGATCCGCGCACCGGCGCGAGTCCTTATTCGGATTGGCCGGCGTTCGACATCGTCGCGCAGAGTATGGGCGGATTGGTCGCGGTCACGGGTCCGCAGGGGAGTGCCGGCTTCAAAGCTGGGCCGGGCGTCGGCGACATTTATCCCGGCACGCTCGCGGCGCTGGGAGTTGTGTCGGCGATTCATGCGGCGCGCCGGACCGGGCAGGGACAATTTCTCGACGTCGCGATGTACGATGCGATTCTCGCGCTGTGCGAGATGATCGTTTACAGCTACGCGGGCGGCGGTATTATCAGGGAGCCGGCTGGCAACGGCACTGCGGTGCTGTGTCCATTCGATATTTTTCCGACGCGTGACGGCGCGGTCGCGATCGCAGCGCCCGGCGAGAATCATTGGAAGATTCTGTGCGACGCAATCGGCCGGCCCGAACTTGTGACTGACAATCGGACGCGCAACGTCAATCGGCGCGTCGCCAACGCCGAGTTCGTGCGCGGCATCCTCACCGAATGGACCACTGCGCATAGTACCCGCGAAATCGTGGACGCGATCGGCGGCAAGGTGCCGGTTGGTCCGGTCAACAGCGCCAAAGATATTTTCGAGGACCCGCATCCGAAGGCGCGCGGCATGCTGGTCGAGGTCGAGCAGCCGGGCGACAATCCGCCGCTCGTGATTGCGGGATGTCCGATCAAGCTGACGGGCACGCCGTCGGGAATTTATGCCTGCGCGCCGCGGCTGGGCGAGCATACTGAGCAGGTGCTGGCCGATGCGGGCATATCAGTCGCGCACAAGGAGGAATCATGACGCTTCGACTACGACGTTCCGAACTTTCGACGCCGGCTTCGAGTCCAAAGATGATCGAAAAGGCGATGGCGACCGCCGCTGACATGGTTTTTCTCGATCTTGAAGATGCGGTTGCGCCGGCGCAGAAGGAAGCGGCGCGCAAGAACGCGGTCGATGCGCTGCGCAATCTCGATTGGGGTAAAAAGATTCGCGCAGTGCGGGTCAACGGCGCGGACACGCACTGGGCGCACGACGACGTGATCGAAGTGGTCGAGGGCGCGGGCGACAAGCTCGACGTGATTATCGTGCCGAAGCCGAAAGCGCCGCGCGACATCTGGTTCTTCGATACGCTGCTGACGCAACTCGAGACCAAGCTCCATCTGAAAAACAAGATTGGTCTCGAGGCGTTGATCGAGGAGAGCGCGGCGCTGGCCCGGGTCGAGGAAATTGCGGCATCCTCGCCGCGACTCGAGGCGCTGATTTTAGGGTTTGGAGATCTTTCTGCGAGCCAGGGCATGCGGTTCGGCGTCGCGAGCGATCCGGCGCTCAGGTATCCGGGCGACATGTGGCATCATGCGCGCGTACGGATGATCACCGCGTGCCGCGCCAACGGTATCGACGCGATCGACGGACCGTTCGGCAACTTCAAGGACCCGGACGGTTACCGGCGCGAAGCGACCTGGGCGGCGACGCTCGGCTCGGTCGGTAAATGGGCGATACACCCGAGCCAGATCGAAATCGCCAACGACGTGTTCGCGCCGACGCCGCATGAAATCGAGAACGCGCGCAAAATGTCCGAGGCCTACCAGGCCGCGACGCGCGATGGCGCGGGCGCCGCGGGCGCGGGCGGAATGCTGGTGGACGCAGTGGCAGTGCGGATTTTCGAAGGCGTGCTCGAGCGCGCGCGCCTGACGGGCCGCGCGTAAGAGAAGTCACGCCTGCGCGGCGCGCGCCAAGGGGTGACCCCTTGGAACCCAGTATTTAACCGGTGCAGAGCCAGGCAGCCTGCTAGTCCCTCCATGGCTGCTAGTGATATTACGAAGGCCAGTCTTTCCTGGTAAAAAGACGATTGCGCTGCTCGAAGTGTAAAACTGAAAATCCGACGGGCAAGAAGTTCTGCGGCGCTTGTGGCGCGCCACTCGCGAATCTTTGTCCGAAGTGCGGCGCCGACAATCCGGCGGGCTCGAGATGAACAATATACGGCGTGACCCTCTATGTCAGTCCACCGCCTTTGGGGAAGCGCCCTTTGTACGGGTATCGGGTCCTCTATCAAGATAAGCTAAGCTCAACCGGCTTCTAAATGGCTTAAACAGAAAGAGTGACATGCCTATCTTAGATTGGCTCGACCGTGCCAAACACACCAAAGCCGCCGAAGCCGTGCCTTATTGTTTGCTTGAGGCAGAGGAAGCGCAAAGCGCCGGTGACCCTGAAACATCCAACATGCTTATTCAGGGCGATAACCTCGTAGCGCTGAAATCTCTGCTGCCCTATTACGCTGGTCGGGTAAAAAGTATTTTTATCGATCCGCCTTATAATACCCACAGCGCGTTTGAGCATTACGACGACAACCTGGAACACAGTCAGTGGCTGGCGATGATGTTCCCGCGCTTGCTGTTATTGCGCGACCTTCTGGCCGAGGACGGCAGCATTTGGGTAACGATTGATGACAACGAAGCCCACTATCTGAAAGTCATCATGGATGAAGTGTTGGGACGGAGTAACTTCGTGGCGAACATGGTCTGGGAAAAGCGCACTTCACGAGAGAATCGCCGCGTGTTCTCCTTTAACCATGACCACCTACTGGTTTACGGGAAGTCAAAGCCCGAATTCGAGCGCGTACGAAATCCACTACGCTTGAGCGACGAGATCTTGGCCCGATACAAAAATCCTGACAATGACCCGCGAGGTTCTTGGCAATCCGTCTCGGCAAATGCGCAAGCGGGCCACGCGACGGCAAGTCAGTTCTACAAGCTCAAACTGCCGTCTGGCCGCGAGATTGATCCGCCGAAAGGAAGGTGTTGGCTGTACACGAAGGAGCGGGTGGAGCAAGAGATCGCCGCAGGGAATATCTGGTTCGGCGCGGACGGCGACAACGCCCCACGCATCAAAAAATTTCTCGGTGTTAGCGAGGAGAAGGGGCTTACGCCAGAGACTATCTGGCTGGCAGCGGAAGTCGGCACAAACGATGACGCGAAGAAAGGCCTGCTCCAACTTCTTCCCAACGTTCCTGTGTTCGACAACCCGAAGCCAGAAGGACTACTGCAAAGAGTTATCCATATCGCCAGTGATCCGGGCGACCTTGTGCGGGATTCCTTCCTTGGCTCCGGCACAACTGCCGCCGTTGCGCATAAAATGGGACGCCGCTACATCGGCATTGAGATGGGTGATCATGCGGTGACGCACTGCGTCCCACGCTTGAAAAAAGTGATCGAAGGGGAACAGGGCGGCATTTCCGCAGCGGTTAGCTGGAAGGGCGGCGGCGGATTTCGCTTTTATAAACTTGGCGCACCCGCCTTTGACGCTGAAGGGCGCATCAACCCGCAAATCCGGTTTGCCCACTTGGCCGCGCATATCTGGTTTTCCGAAACCCACACAGCCCTGAACAAAAGATCCCGTAGTCCATTGCTGGGGGTTCACAACGACGTGGCCTATTACCTTCTCTACAACGGCATTTTAGGCGACAAGCGGATAGACGGCGGTAATGTTCTGACACGCAAGGTTTTGGCCGAGTTGCCGAGGCATCAGGGGCAAAAGATCATATACGGCGAGGCTTGCCGATTGGATAGGGCACGTCTCAAAGACCTTGGAGTCATCTTTAAGCAAACTCCCTATGATGTGAAGGCCAGATAATCGTGTTTGCGCTGAAAACATACCAGACGCAAACCCTAGACGTTCTTCGAGCCTATCTTGAGGACGCCCGCACCGTGGGAGCGAGGCCCGCTTTCGACCAAATGGAGAAGTCGGTGCGTGACCCGCGCGCCTATCGCCCGCTTGATGGGCTGGAAACCGCCCCCTACGTTTGTTTGCGCCTGCCGACGGGGGGCGGGAAAACGCTACTGTCAGCTCACACCGTGCAGATTGCGGCGGATGCCTACCTTGAGCGCGATTTTCCCTTGGCGCTCTGGCTTGTGCCTACCAATACGATCCGGAAACAAACGCTCGAAACCCTTCAAAAACCGAGTCACCCAAACTATGAGGCCTTGAGCAACGCTTTCGAGGGGCGTTTCCGAGTACTGGATATTTCCGACTTCGCCCAGATCACGCCTGCCGATTTACAGACCCGCGCTTGCATCGTCGTTGGAACGATGCAGACCTTGCGCGTCAGCAATACAGACGGGCGCAAGGTATACGCCCACAACGAAAACCTTGAGCCGCATTTTACCGCCGTGGTCGCCAATACACCCGGAATGGAACGCGTTGAAGATGGCGAAAACAAGGGGCACATCAAGTTTTCATTCCGGAACCTTCTGGCCCTTCACCGGCCTTTGGTGATTGTAGACGAGGCGCACAACAACACCTCTCCGCTCAGTTTTGAAGTGTTGCAAAGAGTGAATGCCGCGTGCGTCGTGGAGTTTACTGCGACACCCGCCAGTGACAGCAACGTCTTGCACAACGTATCCGCGACGGAACTTAAAGCGCAGGAGATGATTAAGCTTCCAATTCGCCTGACCGAGCACACGAACTGGGAAGACGCCGTGCGCGACAGCATCCTGACCCGGCAACGGTTGCATGAAATCGCTGCCAAGGACACGTCCTATATTCGCCCCATCATTCTGTTTCAGGCCGAGGAGAAGGGCAAAGAAATAACCAAGGAAATCTTGGTGGCACACCTTGTGGACCAGGAAAAGATACCTCGCGAGAAAATTGCCGTCGTCACAGGTGATCAAAGGGAACTGGACGGAATCAATTTGTTTGCCCCAGACTGCAAAGTCGATTTTGTTGTCACCGTGGAAGCCCTCAAAGAGGGGTGGGATTGCTCCTTCGCCTATGTGTTTTGTTCGGTTGCGACCGTCCATTCCAAAAAGGACGTTGAGCAGATATTAGGGCGCGTGTTGCGCATGCCCTACGCCACGCGCCGCAAGGAACCCGACTTCAAAGACCTCAACCGCGCCTACGCTCATGTATCCCGCGCGTCGTGGCCAAACGCCATCAAACAGTTACACGACCGGCTTGTGGATATGGGCTTTGAAGAAAACGAGGCCGATCGGTTTATCGAGAAAATACCGAGTTCGGGATTGCTCCCCGGAATGTTGTTCGTCGAAGCTCCACCGACAATCATTGAGTTAAACGAAGACCTCAGCACTTTTGCAACGTCGCCCGAAGAACGGACAGCAATAAGAATTGAGAAAACTGAGCAGGGCAGCCGTGTTATCCTGACAGGCACCATCCCGGAAGAAACCATAAACCACCTCGCTGCCGCGCTACGGTCCGATGACGTGCGGAAGGCTTTTGAAATGGAGGCGAGACGGCACAGGGCGATATGGCAAAACCGCACTTCACCAGCTGCGCGCGATGTTCCATTCCGGGTGCCTCAGTTGTGTTTCATTTTCGGTGGTGACCTTGAGCTTGCGGAGAAGGACGCCTTTCTCGACGCAGGCGGATGGGGATTGCTGGATTACTCTGCCGAGCTTTCAGAGTCCGATTTCAGGCTGACGGAAACCGGGGTACAGTGGGAAATCGACCTGAGCATGGCTGGCAAAATCACGGAAAGAGCCATTGGTAACGCCGAACAATATAATCTTGATCTGGTGGATACCGGATGGACGGACCATCAGTTGTGCAGCTGGCTTGAACGTAAGGCTCGACAACAGGACATCACGCAGCCTGTTCTACTGGAATATGTTCGCCGCGCACTAGCCTACCTAGTGGAGAAACGCGCCCTACCGCTCACTGCCCTTGTGCGCTGGAAATTCGTTCTGGCAAAGGTTTTGTCGCAGAAGATCAGTCAGCACCGCCAACGGGCAGCCAACGATCGATACCAAGAAACTTTGTTCGGCCCGCAGGCCGCCGTGGAAACCAGCTTTCATTTCGAGTTTGGTTTTACGCCGACCGGCTACGCTCCCCACTGGACTTATCTCGGACATCCGTACCAGTTCGCTAAGCACTATCACGCGACCGTCGGGGAGTTGAAGAACCGAGGCGAAGAATACGAATGCGCCAAAGCCCTTGATCTTACTCGCCCGGTAAAACACTGGGTGCGTAACCTCGACCGCCGAGGATTCTGGCTGCCCTTGGCCGACCGCAAATTTTATCCCGACTTTGTGGCAGAGTTAGTCGATGGGCGGATTCTGGTCGTAGAGCACAAGGGCGAGATATATGCGACCAATGACGACAGCAAGGAAAAGTGTAACATCGGCGCCCTATGGGAAGAAAAGAGCAACGGCAAGGCACTGTTCCTGATGACAGTAGTCGAGAAGGGGAAACGCAGCCTCTTCGAACAGATTGCTGGGAAGATTGAAGCCATAGTATGACGCGGGCAGACTTTCTCTGCCTTCCAAGTCGCCACCTCGGCGAAGGGCTGCCAGGGTGGTCATCGGGACGAGGCGCGCGCGATGCTGGCCGACATCTA
>PMOH01000070.1 GCA_003161515.1 Deltaproteobacteria bacterium | reverse complement strand
TTCGCGGGATTGTCCTACGCTGAGGAAAAGGCGGCGCCGCCCGCGCCTCCGGAAAATGATCCGCTCTACATGCGCGTCGTCGCGATGCCGTATCCTCCCGAGGCGCAAATCCTCGACGGCAATGGCCATCGCCATTCGGCCTACGAATTGTACGTCACCAATTGGGGCAGGACACCGCTCAAAATCACCAAGCTCGACGTGACTGGAAAAGACGACGACAAAGTGGTCGTCAACCAGTCCGCGGCCGGCAAGCAACTCGCCGCGATGTTCGTGCCGGTGAACGGCGACGGCACCAAGCCCAACGATCCGGGCCTCAAGCCCGGCGAGACCGGCGTCTTTTTTATCTTCACCGATTGGCTTCCCGACCAGGGCGATCCCGACAATTTTGATACTGCGATTACGATCGAGCAGCACGGCGAGCGCAGCGGCTCCGGCACCATCCACACCGTCCCCCCGATCGATCTGAATCAGGACGACCCGATCGTGATTCATTCTCCGCTGCACGGGAAAAATTGGCTCGCGGCTAACGGCCCCTCGAACACTTCGGCGCATCGCCGCGCGATGCTGCCAGTGAATGGCCAGCCGCATATCGGCCAGCGCTACGCGATCGACTGGATTCAGCTCGGCGACGACGGCAAAGCGTTTACCGGCGACGAGCACGACAACAAGAGCTATCACGCCTGGGATCAGGAAATTTACGCGGTCGCCGACGGCAAGATCGTCGAGGTCAAGGACGGAATTCCCGAGAACGTCCCCAACAGCGGCAAGCTCGCGACGCCGATTACGTACGACACGCTCGCCGGCAATCACATCATCCAGGAACTGAGCGACGGGCATTACGCCGCGTACGCGCACCTGCGGCCCGGGACGCTGAAGGTGAAAGTCGGCGACACCGTCCACGCCGGCGACGTACTCGCGCATCTCGGCAACACCGGCAATTCATCGGAGCCGCATTTACATTTCCAGATCTGCGACGCGCCGTCGTTCCCCGCCTCGGAGGGCCTGCCGTTCGCGATCGATCAGTACACCTACGAGGACTACAAGCTGGACAAATCCCCGAAGCCGGCGCTGACAGTCAAATCGTCGCACTCGATGACCAAGCAGGAACCGATGGAAGACGAACTCGATTCGTTCTAGACGAAAGTCGCCGACGGATTTTATGAGGTGACGATGGAAGACCTCAAAGGAAGGACAGCATTCATAACGGGAGGATCTCGCGGGATTGGTCTGGGTATCGCCCGCGCATTTGCTCGCGCAGGGGTGAAGCTCGCGATCGTGGATATCGATCCCGACTCGCTGGCGGCGGCGAAGTCCGAACTCGCAAAACTCACCGCGGTCGAGACATTTGCGCTCGACGTGCGAGACCGCGAGGCCTATGCGCGAATCGCCGACGAAGCCGAGGCGCGCCTGGGCACGGTCTCAATCCTGTGCAACAACGCCGGCGTGGCCGCTGCGACCCGTCTCACCTACGAATTTTGGGATTGGATGCTGGGAATCAATCTGAACGGCGTGATCAACGGGATACAGACATTCCTGCCGCGGATGCTCGAGCGCGGCGGTAGCGGACACATCGTCAACACGGCGTCCGGCGCGGGACTCGCAGCGGAGGGCAGCGGCATCATGTACAACACGTCGAAATTCGCAGTGGTCGGTCTGTCTGAAGCCCTGCGCCGAGACCTGGAGCCCAAGCAAATAGGCGTGACTGTTTTGTGCCCAGGTCCTGTCGGGACGAATATTGTCGGCAACAGCCGCATCACGCAGCCGGCCGCATTAAACGCGGAAGAGGCTAAGACCTGGGTAGCGGTAACGGATCAAGTCACCGCAATGCTGGCGCGCGGCGTTGCTCCCGACAAGGTCGGCGAGATGGTGCTGGCAGCGGTGAAGGAGAACCGGCTTTATGTCCACACCGACCGCGTGATGGAGAAGTCTATTATTGCGCGAACGAAGGCTCTGCTCGACGCGCTACCGCCGGCCAGCTAGTCCGAACAATTTTTTTTAAACGCCGGTATCTTCGAACACCCCCGTTTCCGGCGTGTAGTTCTCGAAGCGCGTGTAGTGATTGATGTACGTGAGCTTCGCTGTGTCGGTGGGACCGTTACGCTGCTTGGCGACGATAATTTCGGCGACCCCCGGCTCCTTGCTCTCCTTGCCCTTGTACATTTCCTCGCGATAGATGAACGCGATCACGTCGGCGTCCTGCTCTATAGCGCCCGACTCGCGCAAGTCGGCCAGCATCGGGCGCCGATTCTCGCGCGACTCGACCTGCCGGTTGAGCTGCGACAGCGCGATCACCGGGATCTTTAGCTCCTTCGCAAGCCCCTTGAGCGAGCGCGAAATCTCCGCGATTTCTTTTTCGCGATTTTCGCCGGGGCGTGCGGATCTCATCAGCTGAATATAGTCGATGATTATCAGGCCGAGGTTCTTGTCGCGTTCGCGCTTGAGACGGCGGCATTTCGCTTTGAGCGTGATAGACGTGGTGTCCGACGAGTCATCTATATAGATGTTGGCTTCCGATAGACGCGCGGCCGCCTGCGCGAGCTTGGGAAAGTCGCGCTCGCCGAGGAATCCCTGCCGCGCACGGGCGCTGTCCACCCGCGCCTCGGAGCAAAGCATGCGCAGCACGAGCTGCTCCTTCGACATTTCCAGCGAAAACAGTGCGACCCCTACAGGCTTGTCCGCTTCTATCGCCGCGTACGCCGCAATATTCAGCGCGAGCGCCGTTTTGCCCATACTGGGACGCGCCGCGATGATCACCAGGTCCGACGGCTGGAAGCCCGCCGTGATTCGATCGAGATCGATGAATCCGCTCGGCACGCCGGTGATCATCTCGCGATTTTCGTACAGTCGCTCGAGGATCCTCAGCGCCTCCTTGGTCAGCGGGGGCATCGTGTGGAACGACGGCTTAATCCGCTTTTCGGAAATCTCGAAGATGCGATGCTCGGCTTCGTCCAGGAAGTTATCTACGTCCGCCGGTGCCTCGTACGACGAGCTCGCGATGTCGGTCGCGATCGATCCGAGGCTCCGCAGCACCGCCTTGTCGTGCACGATTCGCGCGTAGTGCGCGACGTTCGCAGCCGTCGGCACAATCGACGCCAGCTCCGCGATGTATGCCGGCCCGCCGATCTGCTCGAGTACGCCGCGTGTGCGCAGCGCGTCGGTCAGCGTGATCGCATCGACCGGCTGGCTGTGATCGGTAAGCTCCGCCATCGCGCGGAAGATCTGCCGATGCGACTCGCGATAAAAATCTTCGTCCGAAAGAATTTCGAGCGAATGATTAATCGCGTCGTTGTCGAGCAGAATCGCGCCCAGCACGGACTGTTCTGCTTCGAGATTTTGCGGGGGAACGCGCTTTAGAATATCGTCCGACGAAACCGCCACTGCCTCTACCTCCTCAACCCACCGCGCGTCCAACAATCTCAGGAGCGCCGATTATTTCCGATACCTTCACCACGCACAACAATTACACCCGCCATCAGCCAACGGTTGTCACCACACCGTCCACAGTCGATGCACAGCTGGCTAGCGCGATCGCCGGCGCGTCGGGCGATTGATTGCGAGTATCGGGCCCATCGCGACCCCGAACATGAAGCCGCCGACGTGCGCCCACCACGCGACCCCGCCCATCACTGCCGCGCGCCCGCTCTGTTGCAGTCCCGCATAGAGCTGCACCGCGAACCAGACGAACAGGTAGATGACCGCCGGGATTTCGATGAACTGAATGAAAACAAAAATCGGCAGTATCGTCAGAACGCGCGCGCGCGGATAAAAAATGAAATATGCGCCGAGCACGCCCGCGATCGCGCCGCTCGCGCCAATCACCGGCACGCTCGACTCCGGCGCAATCCACACCGTCGCGAGCGAAGCGGCTATTCCGGCGGCGAAATAGAAAATCAGGTAGCGCAATGCGCCCATCCGATATTCGACCGCCGCACCGAAGATGAACAGGTACAGCATATTGCCCGCGACGTGCCACAAACCGCCGTGAATAAACATCGAGGTGACCGTCGTCATCAACGGCGCGAGCGCGCCGGCTCCGCGATAGTTACCGCTCGACAGCGCTCGCGTCACCGCCGCCGGCACCAGCGCAAATCGCTCGACGAACGCCGCCACGCGCGGGCCGAGCGACAGTTCGTAAACGAACACCGCAACGTTCGCGAAGATCAGCGCGAGGTTGATCGGCGTCAGGCGGCGCAGCGCGGCGTTATCGCGAAGCGGGATCATCGGGAATCAGGCCGTGCACGCGAGGTGCTCGACCGCTGCAATACTACCGGCGCACTGCCTGCGCGCGCGAGACGGCCGCTGCTCCACTGTGAGATTTTCTTATGCGGCGCCCGTCCGAACATTCTCGCTTGAGCGAGACCTCCTCGTATGCGACAAAGATGGCCGGGTCGTTCGTCTCCCTCAAACGCGATCCGCGATCGCGACCCGCTCATTTCGCGGACGCGAATCTCTCAACGGAGGTCTCAGCTATGGAAGTAGTTTCGAGTGAAGTATCGATTCGCACCGGCGCCGAGAATATGCCCGCGCATCTCGCGCGTCCGGCGTCCGGTGGTCCTTATCCAGCGCTGGTCGTCGTGATGGAAGCGTTCGGGCTCAACGACCAGATCAAGCGCATCACCAATCAATTCGCGTCCGAAGGTTTCGTCGCCATCTCGCCCAATCTTTATTTTCGCCAACCCAACAACGTCGTCGGCTACAACGATTTGCCCGGCGCCTTTCGCCTGATGGGCTCCGTCAACGACGATCAAATCGTCGCCGACATGGGCGCCGCGATCGATCACCTCAAAGCAATGAAGGAAGCGGTAAAACCCGCGTTCGGCACCACCGGATTCTGCATGGGCGGACGCGTGGCGTTCATGACCGCATGCCGCAATCCCGCTGTCAGAGCCACCGTGCCGTTCTACGGCGGCGGGATCGTCAAATCGCGGCAAGCGGGCGTCAAGCCGCCGATCGAATACGTCGACGGCCTCAAGGCCACGGTACTGGCGTTTTTTGGCGGCAAGGACGCCTTCATTCCGATCACGGAAGTCGATGAATTCCGCGACGCGCTCAAGAAAGCCGGCAAGCCGGCCGAGGTAGTCTTCTATCCCGACGCCGACCACGGCTTCATGTGCGACGATCGCCCGTCGTTCCATCCCGTGCATTCGAAAGAAGCGTGGGCGCGCACGATTGCCTTCTTCAAAGAGTATCTCGGCTGAAATTGCGTGGACGTGTCTTGTTGAAATTATTTCGGCGGGCCGGTATGCGCCGGCCCGCTTTTTTTCTTGTGCTTACGATAGCTGTCGCCGCATCGAGCGGATGCTATTCCTCCGACTATCGCCGCACCATCGCCGCCAACGTGTCGCTGCTGTCCGACATGTCCGACAAGCTCGCCGATTACTGCCGCACATATTTCAAGCTCGACGATCGCCAACTGTCGTCCGAGGAAATGGGCGAATTTTACTACGCCTTCAACAAGGCTAACGCGTTTTCATCTTCGACTCCGCGCGAGGCGTCGCGGCCGTCGCATCGCGATTTCGTAAAGCTGCTCAACACCTACGAGAAATTCGCCCACGCCGCCGACGAGTATCGCCTCGGCGGCAAGCCCGACCCCGCCGTGCTCGCGTCACTACTCTCGCAACACGACCAGGTCCGCCACCTCGCCGGCAAAGTCACCGAAGATTTAAGGAACGAACGCGACTGACGCTCACCCCTTCCAATGCTTCCCGTAACTATCCAAATACGCGACCTCACTCACCGGCCGCCGCTTGATCGGCCCGAACTTCCCTTGCGGGTATCCGATCGGCATCAGCGCGTACGTCATCACTTCCGGCGGCAGCCCCAGTATCTGTTTCACCTCGTCCTCGAAGAACGTGTGAATCGTCGTCAGCACCGTGCCGAGACCGAGTCCGCGACACGCGAGAATAATGTTCTGCACCGCGGGATAGATGCTCGAGCCCGAGATCCGCGCCTGGCTTTTCATCGCCGCGGCCACCTCTGGCGGCAGCTTGGGCGGCGGCCCCGCCATCGGAACCTGCTTCAGGCATACGATCAGCAGCACCGGCGCGTCAGCCATATGATCGATAAGGTAGTACGCCGACGCCATCAGTTTTTTGTAGGTGTCCTCGCTCATATGCTCGGGCTTGACCCGGTCGGTGTAGAGCGCCCTCAAAATTGCGCCGCCCTTCTGATACACCGCGCCAATCTTCTTGCGCTGCGCCGCATCCTTGATAACCACGAACTCCCAACTCTGCTGATTGCTGCCCGACGGCGCACGAATCGCCGCATCGAGCACCTTGGTGATCACTTCGTCGGGAACCGGATCGGGCTTGAAGCGCCTGAGCGATCGCGCCGAGTAAATTGCCTCGAAAAGTCCAATCTCTGCCATCGTCAAAACTCCTGGTTGGATTGATTAATGCTCAGCCGGAGAATGGCATCCCGGTGTGAAAAAAGAAAAGCGGCCGGCGAATCGCCAGCCGCTCATTTTGATCGCAATCTGTAGCGTTCAAACCGGCGTGCGATTCACCTTCGCAGCCTGCGGCCCCATCAGTATCCGGTGGACTTTCTTCGCGTCCTCAGGATCACTCACCATCGGTCCCGGCTGATCGTGATGCCGCATGATCTTGTCTTCCGCGGTGAACGCGCGCACGGTCGCGCAATATTCAAGCAGCAGCCCGTTGGGATCGCGAAAATAGATCGATCGGCACCATTCGTGGTCCACCACCGCCGTCACCTCGATGCCCTTTCCGATCAGCTCTTCGCGCTTGGCTTCGAGCTCCTTGACGTCGTCGCAATGGAACGCGAAATGGTAAAAAGCACCCGGCAATCCCTGCGCGCTGTTGATATCGGTCGCCCACTCGGTCGGCACGCCCGGAACTTTTTCCGGACACATAAACGCGACCAGGCTGCCGTCGCCGGTGTTAAGAAAGACGTGCTTGATCTTGCCCCCGCCGGCCGTCTCGATAATGTCGGCCCACGCGACTTCCCAGCCCAATTTCGTGGTGTAGAACTCGACCGTGCGCTCGATATCGAGCGTCGCCAACCCCAGGTGATGGACGCCAGTGCGTTTCATAAGCCGCGCCTCCTGTCCCGTCACCAATCTACTAACACGGCCAAATCGAGAATTCCAGAACGATCGTTCAAGACCACCGTTCAGGCCGTCGCCATTTTGCGATTAGTACTTTTCACTTTTCTTTTCACTGGGTGCAGGGGTCACCCCTGCCGCGGAAGCGTGAAACCCGCGAAGGGTTTCACATCAGATAAAGTGAATTACTCCTTACACTCATTCCAGGCCTGCGACGGCATATTGTTGTAGTTGAACCGAACACAAGCGATCGACGCGCACGCTTTAACCAAATCCACCGTAGGTGGCACGTTCGCATTTTTCATCAGCCACAAATTCAGCTCGTTGACCATCTGCGGACCGAGCCCGTTCAGTTCCGGGACCACGACGATATAAAGCGCATCCTCCTGCCG
>PMOH01000226.1 GCA_003161515.1 Deltaproteobacteria bacterium | reverse complement strand
CGGGCCGTAGTCGAAAGTGGATCCGAGTCCCCCGTAGATATCGCTCGTCGGAAAAACAATTCCGCGGCGCTTGCACAGGTTCACAATTTTTTCCATCGTGACCGCGCGTTTGGTCGCGGGCACTGCGTTTTCCGCGGACAACAATTTCTCCTTAATCGCTCGCTGGTATCCGACGCTCAAGCCAGGCTGATTATTTCGGCGGTGACTTCGCCAGTATTTCCAATTTCAAGTATCGCGACCGTTCCCGGCACTCCGATCAGATTGCGCGGCAACGTCGCGCTGCCCGGATTGACCACCATCGTCGCCCCGAACCGCATCACACCTTCGACATGGCTATGCCCTTGCACGATAACATCCACCGGCCCGCCGAACTGCCTATCCATCGCCCGCGCGAACACGTCCTCCGACGTCTCGTCCGGCGTAGGAATCGCATGCACCAGCCCAATCCGCACACCCGCAATTTCAACCAGATGCGCCTCGCGCACCCGCTCGTCAGCCTCGAGCCGATAGCGATGCCCATCCAGCCCCTCATCTCCATTCCCCAGCGCCGCGATCACCGGCGCAATCGCCGCCAACTCGTCGAGCACGCGATTCACGTAAACATCCCCCGCATGCATCACAAGATCGATCCCGGCAAAAACCTCGAAAACCCTGGCCGGAAGATGCTCGCACGCCTCAGGAATATGAGTGTCAGAGATAAGCCCGATTCGCATCACGATTGCTCCGGGCGCCAACGCCCGCCGAGCCGAACCGTGAAGCCTATCATGGCCCGAAACGCCCCGCAATTTTAGGATTTCGTCTGTGGATAGCTTGTATGGCTGTTTTCCCAAACCTCATGCTAGAACCCGCTTCAGAGGTGAACTCTCGATGCGAATTTCGACGGTCGTCATCTGCGCATTCGTGATTGGAGGCGCCCTCGCTCTCGCGGGATGCGGTCACAAGCTGGTCGCGCACAACGGCGAGAGCACCGTCGCCGTTTATCCCGACGAAGATACGTTCGTGAAGCTGGTCGATCTGAAAAAGCAGGGCGGCGTCGGCGGAGTGATCGGCGGCCTCGGCGAAGGCCTCGCCGCCAAGCAGGTGGACAACAATACTCCCGTCCGAATCATCCGCAGCGACGACAAAGGCGCACAAGTCGAAGTCCTCGACGGCGCCTTCAAGGGCATGCAAGGTTTCGTCCCGCAAGACAACATCCACTAAACTCCGAAATCGTTTCGCGTTTTGTTCTCCTGAACTAACCGACGTTTCACGTGAAACCATTTCGCCTTTTCGGCCAGCATTCAACGGCACTTTTTGCGATCAGGCGAAGAAAAACTACCCCATTCGATACTCGCGCGGACTCGATCCGATGACGCCGAGACGCTCGAGTTCCGCGATGCCGTCATCCGACATCCCCAGCAACTCCGCGAAGACTTGCCGGTTGTGCTCCCCCAGCAGCGGCGCCGGAGCGTCGGCCCGCAGCGGCGTGTCCGGAATGCGCGCGACCGCTCCAGGATAGAGATGCGTCCCCACCACCGCGCGATCGATCGCAACGAAATATTCGCGGCTCTGGATTTGCGGATCAGCCATCACCGCCGGCGCCGAATTCACCGGCGCGGCGATCACGCCCGCATCGCGCAGACGCGCGACGCAATCGTCGAGGTTAACGGACGAAAAGGCCCGCGATAATTCCGCGTCGAGCGCATCCTCATTGGCCTTGCGCGCCGACGCGTCTGTGAAGCGTTTGTCATCCGCGAGTCCCTCGATCCCAATCGCACGCGCGAGGCTGCGCCACTGATCGTCGGTCTCGCAGGCAAGCGCGATCCAGTTGTCGTCGCCCGCGCATCGGTAGATTCCATGCGGCGCGTGTTCGCAATGCCGGTTGCCGCGCGCCGCCGGTACTTTTCCAGTGAATTGAAAATCGAGAATCGCGTCGGCGACGAATGGAATCAGCGACTCGACTTGCGCCAGCTCGATCTTTTGCCCGCGACCCGTGCGTGCGCGCTCGCGTAGCGCCACCATCAGAGCGAACACGCCGTGCAATCCCCCGACCGGATCGCCCAGCGCGTTGCTGAGCGTGTAATGCTGCCCGTCGCCGTCGTGATAACCCGTGAGTCCCGTGACGCCCGCCATCGCCTCGACCGTGTTGCCGTATCCGCGCGCGTTGCATTCAGGCCCGTCGCTCCCAAACGACGGCATCGAAATCATGATCAGCCGCGGATTGATCGCGCGTAGAGAATCGTAACCGAGCCCGAGCCGATTCATCACGCCCGGACTGAAATTCTCGACCAGGATGTCGGCGACCTCGATCAGCCGTTTCAGGATTTCGATTCCGCGCGCGCTCGCGAGATCGAGCGTGACGCCGCGCTTGCCGCGATTGGCGGTATTGAAGACCGCCGCGCGTTCGATCGGCCGCATCTCGGGCGGCGCCATCGAGAGCGATCCGCGCCACCAGTCGAAGTGATGCGTGTCCTCGACCTTGATTACCTCGGCGCCCATCTCGGCGAACATCTGACCGACCAGCGGCCCCGCCCATCCCATTGAGATGTCGAGCACGCGCAGCTTGCCGTCGAAGATCGAGTTCATATCGTCCCCGCTGTTTTCAACGTCTCGATCTCCGCATCGCTAAGTCCCAATCGCGCGCTGAAGATTTCGCGATTGTGCTCACCGAGCCGCGGCGCCGGCCGCGACGCTTCCCCACGATGCGACGTTAGCCGCAGCGGAGTTCCCGGCACGCGAATCTTGCCGAGCACCGGATCGTCGATCGTCTCGAAGTAGTTACGTGCCCGCGTCTGCTCCCACTCGAGCACCTCGGCCACGCTCGGAATCGGCACGAGCGGAATCGCGCGGCGCTGCCCTTCGCGGTATAGCCACTTGCGCTCACGCCCGATGAAAAACGCTTCGACGATTTCCAGAATCGCTTCGTTGTTGAGCATCCGGTTGAGCGCCGTGTTGAACCGCGGATCGGATGCGAGCTCGCGACGGCCTATCAGATCGCACAAACCTTCGAACTGTTTGTCGGTCACGCAATGCAGGCCCGCGTATCCGTCTTTGCATTTGAGCGTGACGATCAAAAATGGCCCGACCGCGAATCGCTTGCCCGCCCGGCCACGCACGATTCCGCTGTACTGGAAAGTGACGGTCTCATAGATCATCGTGGCGACCGTCGCTTCGAGAATCGACACGTCGATATGCTGGCCGTGGCCGAGCCCCAAATCGCGCGCCGCAAGCGCCTGCATCGCAGCAATCGCGCCGTAAAGCGCAGCGACGTATTGCGCGAGCGATCCCGGCGGCGTCAGCGGCTCGCGACCGGGCTCGCCGACCGGAAACGTCCATCCGCCGCGCGCGAACAGCACCAGGTCATTCAACTTACCGTCGCGCTCCACTCCGTCCTGCCCGAAATTCGAAATAGAAATCACCGACAGGCGCGGAAACTTCGCGATCAGGTCTTCAGGCGCGAGACCGAGCGCATCCAGGGTGCCGGGCGCGAAGTTTTCGATCAGGAGATCGGAGCCATCGAGCAGCGTCACGAGAAGTTCGTGGCCGCGCTCATGCTTCAGATTGATAGTGACGCCGCGTTTGTTGAGATTGAGAAACGCAAACAGCCCGCCGCGCTCCTCGACGCCCGCGCGATGCGGCCCCAGCTTGCGCCCGCCGTCGCCCCACGGCGGCTCGACCTTGACCACGTCCGCACCCATGTCCGCCAGCAGCTTGGTGGCGTATGGGCCCGCGATGAAATGAGTCAGATCGACGACGCGAACGTCGCTGAGCGCGCGGTATCGCATTGTCAGCGCGACCCGCGTTCAAGCGCGTCGATCATTCGACGGTAGTTCTGCTCCGCCAGCGGCATGTGCACGATCTCGAATTTCAGGCGGTCGGGTCCGAGAAAGTAGAAGGCGTAATAGCCGCCCGGTCCGAACGGGAACTCGCCGGGACCGTCGAGAATTTCCGCGCCGAGCGAACGAACCAGCGCGCACAATTCATCAACCTGCTCGTGTCGCTGGACGTTGAACGCCACGTGATGCAGCCCCGGCTCGTAAACCTCGAACGGATGGTCCAGCTTCGCCTGCCAGATGTTGAACGCAGTTCCGTTGGACTGGTTGATGTTGAAGGTAAGGTCTCCACCGGCCCGCGACCGTTGCACTGCGCCGACGGTGTAGCCAAGGAATTTGAGCAACGGCCCGAAGAACTTCATCGCCTCGGGCAGATCGCTGACGGTGATCGAGACGTGATTGATCGATCCGTGAAGATCGGGCTTGGGGACTGATGGTGGGTTCGCCATCAACCGAATTCAGCGCATCGAGGCGCGCGCTGTCAAATCAAACCTTCGGCACTTCCATGCCCTTCTTCACCGCGGGACGCGCGCCGACCGCGGCGAGCCATCGCGCAACGTTGGCGCCTTCACCGACCGCGTCGGGTTTGACCGCTTTGATCGCTGGGAAGCCGACGACCAGCCATGGATAGGTCGCGATGTCTGCGATCGAGTAGTCGCCCGCCATGTACTCGGAATTCGCGAGTTGGTTGTCGAGCACCTTGATCAGGCGCGCTGATTCGTTGGCATAGCGATCGATCGCGTACGGGATTTTTTCGGGCGCCGCGTTGACGAAATGGCCGGCCTGCCCGAACATCGGACCGACATTCGCCATCTGCCAGAACAGCCATTCGAGCACTTTCGCGCGCCTGGGATCTTTCGACGGCAGCAGCTTGCCGGTCTTCTCCGCCAGATGCACGAGTATCGCGCCCGACTCGAACATCGAGACGCCCGCGTCGTGATCGACGATCGCGGGAATCTTGCTGTTCGGACAAATCTTCACGAACTCGGGCTTGAACTGCTCCTGTTCGCGAATGTTGATCGGATGAACCGAGTATTCGAGGCCGCACTCCTCGAGCATGATTGCGGGTTTGCGGCCATTGGGCGTCGTCCAGGTGTAGAGATCAATCATGGTGGTACTTCCTTTCTGCGTGGGGTGATTATCCGTTCGTATCACACCAACTGATCGCAGCCCACTGAAAATAATCACCTGCGCGGTGGCCCGCATCGACACCGTCGCGGGGGTTGACCCCGCACAGGACGCTGACGCGAAATTCGCGCAGCGCGACTTCCGCGAAGTGTATGGCAGAGAATTATTACAACGCGTTGACGCCGCGCTCGCCGGTGCGGATTCGCACCACCTCTTCCATCGGCATGACGAAAATTTTGCCGTCGCCGATTCTGCCGGTGCGCGCCGCGCGCTCGATGGTCTCGACCACCTGCGCCGCCAGCTCGTCCGACACGATTATTTCGAGCTTGACCTTGGGCAGAAAGTCCACGACGTACTCGGCGCCGCGGTACAGCTCAGTATGCCCCTTCTGACGGCCGAATCCCTTGACCTCGCTGACCGTGAGACCCTGCACCCCGATACTCGACAAGGCCTCTTTGACCTCGTCGAGCTTGAACGGTTTGATGATCGCCTCAACCTTCTTCATAAGTCTCCTCTCGGTCGCTCAGATCCGCGCCGCGCACTCGATAGTTTCGACGACCTGCGGCACCAGCTCGTCCGAAACCACTATCGCAAGCTTCAACTTCGGCCGGCCAGATCGCTTCACGTCGCTGACCGTGAGACCCCGCACCCCGATACTCGACAGGGCCTCTTTGACCTCGTCGAGCTTGAACGGTTTGATGATCGCCTCAACCTTCTTCATAAGTCTCCTCTCGGTCGCTGCTCGAACTGGCCGCGCGGCTCATGCAGGCCCGGGCTTCCATCCCCAATAACAATTCTCTTCGGTTGCCGCAGGTTCAAGACCCCTGTTTCGGGCGCGCGCGTGACGACGGTCCCCTCGGCGCCTACTTGCTGAAAAAAACCTCCCGCGCGTGATTGGTATCGCAATACTCGCGCACCTCGGCAATCTTGTCGCC
>PMOH01000272.1 GCA_003161515.1 Deltaproteobacteria bacterium | reverse complement strand
TGAGGGTCCTTATCCAGCGCGCTCTTTTGCGCGCGACTCAAGATTCTCGTCTTGTCCGAGAAGAGGTCGGCGCAACTTCGGATTTAGCAGGCGATGAGGTGGAGGGGCAGCTTGGAACAGTCGAGATGGGATTACGTCTCAGCAATCACGTGCGCGATCGCCTGCGCCGCAGTATGCGTGATGCTCAAATGAAAGCGCGCGATTTGTTTGCGCTGCGCGAACCCCGCGGCCTTGCCTGACAGCACAATCGTCGGCGCTTTGCCTCGCTCGCGCACTACTTCTATCTCGCCCCATCCGACATTGCGATTCCATCCCGTGCCCAGCGCCTTCATCGTCGCTTCCTTGGCGGCGAAGCGCGCGGCATAGCTTTGATAACGCGGACGGCCTCGCGACTCGCAGTACTTGATCTCGCCGGTGGTGAACACGCGCGCGCGAAAACGCTCGCCGGTCGACGGCCGCGTCAGTGCACGCTCGATTCGATCGACTTCAATCACGTCGATTCCGGTGCCTGCGATCTGGCTCATCGCGAATGAGTATTAGCCGCGCCGCACTCGGATTCAATTGCGCGCGCGCGATGCGGATTCTATTGTTCATTGAGAACGCGGAGGTAGCGATGGCGAAGCTTTCGATCACAGTGAACAAGGTCCGATGCATCGGCAGCGGCGATTGCGTGGAAACGGCGCCGGCCGTGTTTCAACTCGACGCGGAAAGCAAGTCCGAAGTCGTCAACGCGGCAGGCGCGACAGACTCGGTAATCGTCGCGGCGGCGCGCTCGTGTCCGGTCAAGGCAATCACGGTGGTGGACGAAGCGGGCGTGCAGCTGTTCCCGCCGCCGAAAAAGTAGATCGCGAGCACGGGGATGGCGATACTCAAGCATCGCGCAGGCAAACTGGTAATCGAGCAGACGCGCGATTTCGCGGTGGTGCGCGCGATGCTGGCGCGCGGCGCCCTGACGACCGACGGCATCGAATGGCCCGCCGCATGTTACCTGATCGCATACTTCGGCGACGATGCCGTCGGCGTTATCGGAGTAGAACCGAAAGTCGATGCGGCCCTGATACGCTCGTTGTACGTGGACGAATCGATGCGTCGTCGAGGCATCGGCGCAGCATTGATAATGGCCGCGCGCAAGGCCGCTCACACCCGCGGCGCGCGTCATCTGTATTGCTTCAGCGCCGCGCCCGGCCAGCTCTTCGAGCGCCATGGCTTCGCGATGGTTCCATTCGCCGACGTAATCGCAGCCCTGCCAGGAGTGCCGCAGGTGGAGTTCTTCCGCACCCACCCCGCCGACTTCGCCCGCGAAATCGCGTACCATCTCGATATCTCGGCCGACGGCGTAATCGAGCGATAGAGTCATAGTCCTGCGTAGCGGCCGAGGTACTTTCCTTTTTCGGTTGTCACCATCAAATGCTGATTCGACTTCAGCAGCTTATTAGCGAGCCGGGGAGACATGTCGGGGCGAATCGTTTGCGGATTCGGATTCATCGCATCAAGCGCGCGCGCCGCAGCGTCGGATTGTTCGATCGCACCGAGCAAAACTCCGTCAGGATCGAGCACGACGGCGCGCGGCTTTGGCGAATCGGGACCAGCCGGCGGAACCACATCTTCAGGGCCGAAGCGAACCAGGTCGTCGCGCATGAATTCATCGACACGCACTCGATCCGAAAAGTGAATCCAGAACGATCGCAGACCCGGCGCGAGATTATTTACGAAATAGCGAAACGCGCGCATCCGCTCTGAGAGCGACGCCGGTGGATCCATCGGCAATCCACGAACCATCCAATCAGCCTTTCCGCGGAAGTAATGGCGGACATCGGTGAAGCCGGTCATCTCGAGCTGCGCCGCAGCCCGCGCGCTGAGGTCTCACAAAACATCGCGGCAATAGACGACCACCGGGCGCGTGCGGTCGAGCAACTTCGGCGCATCGCGCAAAATATGTCCGACCGGAATGTGAATCGCGCCGCGAATGTGCGCGGTGTNNGGAGAAGTTCGCGATGTTGGATCTCACGCACGACTTACGCGCGCATCGCGGTCAGGGCGTCGAGGGCGGTGTCCGCGATCATCTCACCGCTGCCGGAGGCGATTCGCGCGGTATCGACTTCGTAGCCGCCTTCGGGATACGCGGCACGAGTCGGAATATATCCGATCAGATCGTTGCAGTAGCCGGCGACAAAAGTTTGCGCGAAGTGTGGATTTGCCTTCAATGCGAGGCCGAGCTCGACGAAAAGTTCGCCGGGGATACCGACGAAAGCGAGGTTGCCAATGGTGGCGACAGTCATCGCGGTGGCAAGCTCGCGGGTGGTCATGTTGACGCGGCGGTCGCGGCGGTTTTGCTCTTCGAGAACTTCCAAAGCGCTCAGCGCCGCGACCGATTGCGCATGATGGTCGCGCAGGCGCTTCAACTGGTAGCCAGTGCCCCCGCAATGGTCGTCGAGCGAGACTTGCGTCTGCGCGGCGCAATCCCGCGCGACCGCAAGCTCGGCGCTCAGATTTTTGAGTTTGAGCTTCAACTCGATTCGGCGCGCGGCGATCTTGCCTTCGGAAATTGAAGGAGCATGATCGAGCGCGTCGAACGCAGCGCGGCCCATCGCGCGGCCCTGTTGTTCAGCGACTTCGAAATTGCCGCGGCTGCGTGGGTCGATGTTGCCGGTCGCGCCCTGGATGAAAATCGAGACCGGTCGCGAGCCTGAGCTGGCTGCGGCCGCGCTTTCGATTTCATCCATCGCGAAGCCCGGCCAGTCGCGCGAGTAGAGCAGGTTGTCCTCGCATAGCACGACTCCGTGGCATGGATAGTTCATCAGAAACGCGATCGCCGTCCCGTCCGCGCGATATGCGCCGAGCGCTTCGACTTGTGCATCGGAAGGACCGGAGCGATTTGCGGCGGTCTGAACTTGCCGATGCGGACGCATCAGGCGACGATGAACTCCGAGTGTAAACTGGGCGGATGCGGAGCGGAGAATCGCGGGCTCAAGATTTTCGTTGGCGACAATGATCGCTGAGGCGATTTTTTCGGGCAGCGCGCGCTCCCATTCGAGGTCGCGGCCTTCAGCGGGCTTCGCATCGGCGCGCGGCGTCGCGAAGATGTTGAATGCGGGTGCGGAATGGGTGTGCGTGGCGCAAACCAGGATCGAATCGGCGGGGATACCGGTACTGGCGGCGACGCGTTCGCGAACGTCGTCGGCGATGCGAATCCCGATCGCGAGCAAGTCAACGCCGGCGATCGCGACTTTGTTTGCGCCGTCGCTTAGCACTATTGCCTGCGCGGCAAGGTCGTCATGCACGCCGGCGTTGAAACCGACGCGATTGCCGTAACCGAGCATCGCGAGACCTGTGGGCGGATCGAGTTTCACGCGTGCTGCGCCGGCGTAGAGCGGACTCATTTCAGTTTGGCCGCACTGAGTTCGCTGGCTCTGGCAGCCACTTTGGAGGCTGCGGCGAGGATGTCGTCGAGGTCGCGGTCGTCGCCGAGCAGGCATTCATGCGGGATCGAGACGATCGAGCGCTCGAACAGCCGTTCGGCGACCGGGCATTCGATTGCGACGGTGTCGGGATTGGCGCCGGCCAGTTCAACTGCCTTGCGATATGCGGCGGATTCTCGCGGGAAGAGTGCCGATCGATAAACCGGGTCGTTGGCGACGCCGCATGGAATACCTTCGGCGCGAAGTCCGCGGACGAATCGATTGCGCGACATGCCGAGCGCGGATTCATCGACCATAAAAACGAATGCGTAGATCACTTCGCGGGTGACGCGTGGATCGCGAGCCACTGGCGTGAGTCCTTTGATACCGGCGAGTCCTTCGCGCAGGCGTGCGGCGGCGCGGCTCTTGTGCGCGATCTGTTCCGGCAGGCGCGCGAGTTGAGCGAGCAGAATTCCGCATTGCCATTCCGTCATGCGGTAGTTCGCGCCCATCAGCGGGCCTTCGAAATCGTCATCTGGTCGGCGGCGTCCGCAATTGATCAACGACTGGCATCGCTGCTCGAGCTCCGGGTCGTTGGTCGTGATCATTCCACCTTCGCCCGCGGTCATCGGCTTTGAGGACTGGAAACTGAAGCATCCGAGAGCGCCGTGCGTGCCCACGCCGCGGTCGCGGAATTGAGCACCGGGGACGTGCGCGCAATCCTCTACGATTGGAATCGAATGCGCACGAGAAATTTCGGCGAGTGCGTCGAGATCGGCGAGTGACGCGCCGTAGTGGACGGGGATGATCGCCTTGGTGCGACGCGTGATCAGGCGCCTGACCGATTCCGGATCGATGCACGCGTCGATGGCGCTGACGTCGGCGAAGACCGGTCGCGCCATGCACGCGATCGCGGCGTACGGAGTCGCGGCGAAAGTGATCGCTGGGACGATAACCTCGTCGCCGGCGCCGATGCCGAGTGCTTTAAGGGCGACCTCGAGCGCGCTGGTGCCTGAGGTGGTCGGGATGGCGAAGCGAGCGCCTTGATAGGCGGCAAATGCGGCGGCGAACTCAGTGGCTTTGCGATTCGGACTGGGATGGCCGCCCCAGCTTTGCGACGTGAGCACATCTTCGAGTTGCGCACGCTCGCGGGCGTCGAAGACCGGCCATGAAGGGTAGGGCCGCGTGCGAAGTGGTTGGCCGCCGAGAAGTGCGAGGGTGGAAGGCATTGATTGAACTTAAACTGGCACTTTAAGTTTGGTAAGAGCCAAGAACCTAACCCCTAATCCCTTCCCGAGCGGGAAGGGGAACCAGAATGTTGGGCAGGAAGGCAACCGAAATTGGAAGTTTATACCATATGTAGTGGTTTTGGGTGGGCGGACCGCTAAGGGTAGTTTCGTTCCGTCAAAAATTGTTTTTTGGCGGAGATGCGCGTCGCCGGATTTCGGGCGATGCGGCGGGTGATGATGAGAGACCATACGGTACATGTAGCACAGAAAATCAGGCGTGGTCAGGCTAAAAAGTTCATCCCAAAAACCTAACCCCTAACCCCTTCCCGAACGGGAAGGGGAACCGGAAGTCGGGAAGTCCCGCGCGGGAAGGGAACTGGAGTGTTCTCGTTTTTTACTTGCGGGCGACTTCCTGGAGGATCGCGATCTCCGGGCGGCCTGCGAGTAGCGCTCCGATTTTTCCGCCGAACGCTTTCATGTGATCGGTCTTGCCGTGCGATTCGAATGCGGCCTGATCCTGGTAAACCTCGTAGTAGACGAACTCGGTCGCGTCCTTGGTGTTCTTGTGCAGGACGTAAGTGAGAGTGCCGGGCTCGGCAGTTTTCACCGTCGCAATCATTTCCTTGCCGGCTGCTTCGAACTCGGCTTCCTTGCCGGGCTGCACTTTCAGTTTCGCAATCACGGTAATTGGCATGGTGTATCTCCTTCGAATTTTGAACTCATCTACCCTCGTATCGACATGCGGCCGGTTTTTCAAGGCGCGAAAGTGTTTTGAGCGAACAGGGCGTGGCTGATAGAGGAGCGCGCGAAGCGCGCGATTACAGATACCGGAACCGGGTTCGCGTGAAGCGAACCTGTCCGAGGCCCGTTCCTCCCGTCGCTACGCTCCCGTCGTCAGGGTGACAAAGGGGGCTCGCGCTGCTCGCTTCCTCAGCACGACAGAAAGCGCTGCGCGCTTCCTCAGCATGACAGAAGGCGCTGCTCTTTCATTGCGTCGCGTGGTCGGTTAACGGTGAAAGCCAATTGCGACGATCAATCGCGAGGAGAATATCACGATGCTTGGTTTTGATTTGACCGACGAGCAGATCGAACTGAAACAGCTCGCGCATAAGTTTGCCGAGCAGGAAATAATTCCGCGCGCTCGCGAGTACGACGAGAAGGAAATTTTTCCGGTGGACGTGTGCGAGAAGGCGTTCGCGGCCGGGCTGATGAACTTCGGAGTGCCGAAAGAGTTGGGCGGGCCCGGACTCGGCGTACTCGACACCAGCTTGATCGTCGAGGAACTGAACTACGGATGCGCGGGAATCTCCAACGCAGTGGGCGCCAACGACCTCGCGACGCTGCCGATTCTGATCGCCGGCAACGACGAGCAAAAGCGGACCTACCTCGGGCAGTTGGTGAAGAAGCTGACGTTCTGCGCGTTCGCGATTACCGAGCCGGGCGCGGGCTCGGATGTCGCCGCGATGAGCACGTCGTACCGGCGCGAGGGCGACGAGTTCATTATCAACGGCACCAAACATTTTATCTCGAACGGGTCGAAGGCGGATTGGTACGTCACCTTCGCGACCTCGGACAAACGGCTCAAGCATAAGGGCATCTCGTGCTTCGTGTTTCCGTCGAGCGTGCGGGGAATAACGCGCAACCGGATGCATGGCAAACTCGGACAGCGCGCGGCCGATACCGGCGAGATTTTCTACGAAGACGTGCGGGTTCCGGCCAGCGCGCTGATCGGGCGCGAGGGCGAGGGCTTCAAATACGCGATGGCGACGTTCGATCACAGCCGGCCGGAGATTGGCGCAATTGCGATCGGAATCGCGCAGCGCGCGCTCGACGAATGCCTCAAGTACTCGAAGCAACGCAGCGCGTTCGGGCAACCGATCGCGAACTTCCAGGCGATCCAGTTCATGATGGCGGACATGGCGATCGATATCGAAGCGATGCGGCTGCTTACCTACAAGGCTGCGTGGCTGGTCGATCGCGGCGAGAGCCCCAATGCGATTTCGGCGTATGCGAAGGCCTTCAGCGCCGACGCGACGATGCGGATCACGACCGACGCGGTGCAGATTTTCGGCGGCTATGGGTACATGAAGGAGTATCCGGTCGAGAAGCTGATGCGCGACGCGAAGCTGTTGCAGATTTATGAAGGCACGTCGCAGATTCAGCGCGTCGTGATCGCGCGGAATTTATTGAAGGAGTGAACTGGGGAGAACGTGATTTAATTTGAAACCCACCGTGGNNTCCTTGGGCAGGGGTGACCCCTGCACCCAGTGATAAGAAAATCGCAAAATGGCGAGGACGCCATTTTGCTCCCAGGTTCTGTTCCTGTGTCATTGAGTTGCTGTGTCAGTCGGCGGGGGTTGGGACTGCGTGGGGGATTGGGGGGTCCTGGTCGGCGGGTTCGTTGCCGGTGACGGAGCCGACGTAGCCGCCTTGGTGATAGACGTCGACCTGGCCGGTGGTTGGATCGGGCAGCAGGTTCCATTCGTCGGGTGGCGGCGGATTGGGATCCGGCGGCATATAGACGATTGGCGCGGGGGCGGGGGCTGGCGGCGGTGTCGTGGCGCATGCGGCGAATGCGAGCGACAAAAACAGAGCGAACGCTAGCGTAGTCTTCGGATTCATGATGCGGCGCAGCATCGCCAGACACGACTACATTTATCTTCTCGCAAAGATTGCGCGAATCGCAAGCTGCATAACGCGTAAGTGAAGGCGTTATTTGCGCGGGAGGCTGAGCACTTCGCGGAAGTGCGCGATGGTCTTTTCGAGGCCGGGGCGGAGCGCGGTGTGCGGCTCCCATCCGAGAACTTTTTTTGCGAGTTCGATGTTCGGTTTGCGACGGACCGGATCGTCGGAGCGCGGATTTTTGATCACCACCTTTGATGAACTGCCTGAAAGCTCGATGGCGATTTTCGCGAGATCCTCGATTGTGAATTCGTCGGGGTTGCCGATATTGACCGGGCCGACGTGCGTGTCCTGATTCATCATGCGCACGAGCGCGTCGATGATGTCGTCAACGTAGGCGAACGAGCGAGTCGATTTGCCGTTGCCGTAAATTTCCAGATTTTCGCCGCGCAGTGCGGCGACGCAAAAGTTGGAAACTACGCGACCGTCGTTAATCGCCATCCGCGGGCCGTACGTATTGAAGATGCGCACGATGCGGGTGTCGACGTTGTTCTGCCGGTGATAGTCCATCATGAGGCATTCGGCGACGCGCTTGCCCTCGTCGTAGCATGAGCGCACGCCGATCGGATTGACGTTGCCCCAGTAGGATTCGGTCTGCGGATGTTCCTCGGGATCGCCGTAGACTTCGCTGGTGGAAGTGAGCAGGATGCGCGCGTGCACGCGCTTGGCCAGCCCGAGCATGTTGATCGTGCCCATCACGGAGGTCTTGATGGTCTTCACCGGGTTGTACTGGTAATGCACGGGGGACGCGGGGCAGGCGAGGCTGAAGATGCGATCGACTTCGAGCAGGATTGGCTCGACCACGTCGTGGCGGATGAATTCGAAATTGCGATTGCCGAGCAGGTGCATGATGTTGGCGCGCTTGCCGCTGAAAAAATTGTCTAGGCAGATGACTTCATTGCCGTCGTTGAGCAAGCGCTCGCATAGATGAGAGCCGAGGAATCCTGCGCCGCCGGTTACCAGTACACGCACGATAGTTTTCCTCGATTAGCGCCGATTCTCGCGCGTGATGGCGCGAACGGTTTCGATTACGTAAGCGACGTCCTCGTCGGTCATCGCGGCGTAGATGGGCAGCGACAGGCATCGGCTGAAAATGTCTTCGGCGACCGGAAAATCACCGTCGTGGTAGCCGTACATGCGCTGATAGTAGTGCATCGTGTGCAGCGGGATGCAGTGCACGGAGCATCCGACGCCGCGCTCGCGCAGTATCTCGACGAACTGATTGCGGCCGAGCTTGAGGCGATCGGGGCGGATGCGCAGAACGTAGAGATGCCAGGCGTGCTCGATGCCGGGCTCGGAATACGCGGGCTGCAAACTGTCGTCGGCGCGGAAGGCGTCGTTGTAGGCGCGCGCGATTTCGCCGCGCCGGCGCATGAAGTCGTCGGCGCGCTTGAGCTGCGCCAATCCGATCGCGGCGTGCACGTCGGACAGATTGTACTTGAAGCCCATGTCGTGGATTTCGTAGTACCACGAGCCGCTCTTGTCGTAGCGCTTCCACGCGTCCTTATTCATCCCGTGCAGGCTGGCGATGGCGATTTTTTCCGCGAGCGCGTCGTCCGAGGTGGTGATCATGCCGCCCTCGGCAGTGGTGAAATTCTTGGTCGCGTAGAAGCTGAAGCAGGTGAGGTCGCCGATGGTGCCGATTTTCGCCATCCCGCGGCCGTCCATGTGGCGCGCGGAACCGGCCGCATGCGCGGCGTCTTCGACGACTTTCAAATTGTAGGTGCGCGCGATGTTGAGGATGCGATCCATGTCGCAGGCGTGGCCGGCGAAGTGCACCGGCAGTATCGCGCGGACGCGTTTGTTGACGCCGCTCTCGAGCGCCTCCTCGATGCGGGCCGGGTTGATGTTGAAGGTGCCGGGATCGACGTCAACGAACACCGGGCGCGCACCGAGGTAGCCGAGAATTTCGGCGGTCGCGGTGAAGGTGAACGGCGTGGTGATAACCTCGTCGCCGGGGCCGATGCCGAGCGCCCATAGCGAGAGATGGAGCGCGCCGGTGCAATGCGAAAGCGCGAGCGCGTGTTTGGCGCCGACGTAGCCGCAGAATTCCGTCTCGAAGCGCTTGGCCTTGGGGCCGGTGGTGATCCATCCGGAGCGCAGGGTATCGAGTACCTCGCGCTCCTCGTCGGGTCCGATCGACGGACGATGAAATGCTACTTGTCGCATTGTGTGTGATTCAGTGAAAAGTTGAAATCGGCGCAGTCCCGTTTGCGGGTTAGTTTCGGAGTATAAAGGATACGTCAAAACGGGAGCAAGGCAGGACTCGATGAGGCGTGCAGGATGGACCGCGGCGGCAGCGGTGATTGGATGGTACGTCTTCGCGCTCTGGATATTGCATCCGCTGACCGACGCGCCGGTGGTCGATAGCTGGCTCTACGGCTCTGCCGTGCGGCGGTTTCTGCGCACCGGCGAGATGAGATTCGCCGGCTACACGCAGGCGATGCCGATAGCGCAGGCATTCTACGGCGTGGCCTGGGCGCATGTGTTCGGCGGGAACTCGGTGTCGCTCGAGTTCTCGACAGTGGTGCTCGCGGTGTTGTGCGGCGTTATGTTCCATGCGTTCGCGATCAGATGCGGTGCGTCACGATGGCAGGCGCTCGCGGCAACCGGGCTGCTGATCTGCAATCCATGCTTCACGTTCCTGAGCTTCTCGTTCATGACGGAGATTCCATTCCTGACCGCGATGGTCGCGGCGCACCTGGCGTTCGCCAAGGCGGAAGGGCCGCGCGAGCAATTGTGGATGTGGCTGGCCGCAGCGCTGGCGGTGATCGGTTTTCTGATTCGGCCGTTCGCCGCGATGGTGATAGTTGGTTGTGCTGGCGCGATGCTCCTGTACGATCCGCGGCTGCGAGCGAGAGGGCGCTGGGATCGAGCGGTGTGGATCCAGATGATGACGCCGTTGGCGGCGGCATTTGCGATTTGCGTCGCGCTGTGGATCTGGCTGACGGTGCTGGGCCCGAAGCCATGGGACCTGAAACAGAACGAAAATCATTTCCGCTACATTTTTCTCGTGCCGCTGGCGAACTACCTTCGCGATGGCGTGATCGGCCCGGCGCTCTATCTCGGCACGGTGCTGTCACCGCTTTCGCTGCTGCAGCTTACGACGGCGCGATGGCGCCGCGTCGCAATCGGTGGCGCGGGAATCCTCGCTTCCGCGCTCATCCTGATGTGGATGGACCATTCACTGCCCGCCACGCCGGAGTACAGTTGCTTCGGCGGATGGCACAACGTGCTGATCCTGCGCGGACAGGACAATCGCTTTTCGTGGGACGACGACTGGCAATACGCGTTCCTGGTGCTCGCCAGCTTTGGCGCGGCGGGTTTAATCGCGGCATTTTCGACAATCTTCAAAACGCTCGGACGACCGGCCGCGGCGATCGTGATCGCGGCGCTGACTTACTGGGCGGCGACGATACCGCTGTGGTTTTACAACGACCGCTACTACCTGGTCATGGTCCCGGCGGCTGCGATCGTGCTGGCAATCGCGCCGCTGCCACGACGACGGCTGGTCATGGCCGCAGGATTCGCGATGACGCTCGCGATGGGGCTGATGTCGCTCGGCGGGACGTACGCGTATCAGCGCGGGATGCAGGTGATCCTCACGACGCGGAACGAATTGGAGCGCGAGGGTGTCCCGCGCTCAGCGATCGACGCCGGCTACGTGCTCAACGGCGAAGATCTCTATCGGTATCCGAAGCATGGAATCGAGAGCATGAAACTCGAAGCCGGAATCCCGATGATCACCTCGCCCAAATTGGGCGAGTACACGATTGCGAGCGAGCCGTTCGCGGGCACCGAAGTCGTCCGCCGGCTCAAATGGCCGGGCGCGTTCGGCCTGGGTCATCGCTACTTTTACCTGCTGAAGAAGCAAGTCACCGACAGTCCGCCGAGCGGGGCGCCGGCCGGACAGAAGCAACCTTAGCTGGCGCTGCCGGGGGCGGGGCCGGGCATGATGTAGGTCGGGACGCCGGTCTTCTGCTCGACGGCCTTTTCCAGCTTCTGCATATCAATCTGATCGGTCAGTCCCTTGCGATCCGCTTCCTTCTGCGCGTAGGCCCACAAGCCGGCGTACATGCCGTAGAGATCTTCGTGGACCTCGACGTAGAGCGCGTCGCCGCGCCATCCGAACTTCACCGGCTGATAGACGAACATTCCGGGCGTGCCGATTTTCACCTTGTTGAACAGGCGCTCGATGTCCTCGGGATACAGCCGGATGCATCCGTGGCTCACTTCCATGCCGACGCCCCATGGCACGTTGGTACCGTGGAACGCATACTCGGGCAGCGTCAGCTCGATGCGGTAGTGGCCGAGCGGATTGTCGGGATCGTCGCCCGACACGCTGTGCTCGGCTTCACCGTCGCGCTCGAGATGTTCCTCGTAGATGTCCTGCGGGACGTTCCAGGTCGGATTGCGCGTCTTGCCGCGGACCGTGAAAGTACCGACTGGCGTCTTCCAATCGAAACGTCCGAGGCCGACCGGGAACGAATACACCACCGACGGCGTCACTCCGCCCGCGTGTTTCTCCTTTTTGCCGGGCTCGAACTTGGCAGGCGTCACTTTGCCTTTAGCTTTGGGATGAACCGGACCGATGGGCGACGGAAAATAATAGTACAGCCGCATCTCGGGGATGTTCATCACGATGCCGACGCGGGGCGTATCGGGCAGGATGTGCTCGTCGGGCAGAATGATCACGCGGCCGGCAGGAGGCGCCCACCAATCGATGCCGGCGTTGGCGTTGGAGATTTCCTTAGCCGTCACGCCGAACCATCGCCCGACGTCGAGCAGCGTGTCGCCCTTCTGAATCTGATACGTGATCAGATTGCCGATGATATCGTCCTTGCCGTGGGGAAGCGGATAGGCGTAGAGCGGACGTTTCTCGAACTCGTCCTCAGTCCACGCGCCGTAAGCCGCGGGAATGGCGACCAACGCGATGAGAAACAGGGCAGGGAAGTATCGAATCGAAAAATTGACGAATCGTCTCATTTTTTTCTTTTTCAGTGAAAAGAGTCGAGCAAGGCTGATGTCGCGAGGACTCGCATCAGGTGAAATTCTAGCGGCGCGATCAGGTTGTAATCAACCTTAGATCTCCTGCTCTCACTGAATCCAGCCGCGATCCTGGAATCTGATTTTGAGCTGCGC
>PMOH01000229.1:6924-7517 GCA_003161515.1 Deltaproteobacteria bacterium | reverse complement strand
TCATTGGATGCTGCTCGAACTGGGGTTGGAATACGAGTTCCATGCGATAGGTTCGCGGACTGGGGAAACCAGGACCGACGAATTCATGCGCATCAACCCGCGGCATAAGATTCCGGTCCTTCGCCATAGGTCTTTCATACTTACCGAGAGTGCGGCGATCATTCAGTACTTAAGTGAGACGTTTGCCAATCCCGAATTGATCGCTGTCCCTCGAGACGCGGAGACTCGGGCCGCTTTGAGTGAGTGGTGTTACTTTATCGCGACGGAATTGGATGCGGGCTCGCTTTATGTGATGCGCCGCCATGTAGGTCTCGATCATATTTACGGTGCAGCGCCCAAGGCGGTCGAGGCCGCCAGGAGCTACTTTATGGAGAACGCTGAAGCGATGGCTCCAAGGATTGCCAGATCAGGCCGGTATTTGATGGGCGATAAGCTAAGCGTCGCTGATATCCTATTGATGACCTGTCTGGATTGGGCGGTCACAGACCGGATTCCTCTGTCTGATACTTTGCACGAGTATCGCTCGCGGGTAGCCAAGCGGCCCGCCTATCAGAAGGCGCTTGAGAGGAACTTTCCCGCGCGGCTTTAGCCGA
>PMOH01000229.1:0-6823 GCA_003161515.1 Deltaproteobacteria bacterium | reverse complement strand
ATGCGTCATTTCAGCCGCGGCCGCAATGGCATGAACGCGGCGTTTCTAAGCTGTAACCGCAACAAGCGTTCGTTGGCAGTCGATCTCAAGTCGGCGGAGGGCCTTGAGATCATAAAGAAGCTGATAGCTACTGCGCAAGTTCTGGTGCACAATTTTCGTCCTGGGATTGCCGAGCGCATAGGTCTTGGCGAAGACGTGATTAGGGCTATCAGGCGCGATATTGTCTATGTATCGATTACCGGATACGGCGAAAGCGGCCCCTATGCCAAGCAGCGCGCGTATGACCCGGTAATACAGGCTATGTCGGGCCTTGCAGATATTCAGCGCGATAGGGATACGGGTCGTCCGAGGATGGTTCGGACCATCATTGCGGACTACACGACTGCTTTGACCGCGGCGCAAGCGATAACCGCTGCGCTGTTTGCGCGCGAACGAACTGGCGAAGGTCAGCATGTGCGGCTCTCGATGTTGGACTCGATGATTTCCTATCTATGGCCTGAGGCTATGCCTAGCTTGACCTTTGTAGGTGTTGAGACTGATCCATCTGACGGCGAGGTGGGTCCTGATTTGGTGTTCGCGACACAGGACCGCTATATAACCGCGGCTGCGTTGTCCGACGATGAATGGGCCGGCATGTGCCGGGCGCTCAACCGCCAGGAACTTATCGACGATCCCCGCTTCAAGAACGCGCGCGATCGATCGGTAAACGCGGTCGAGCGCCGCACGATAACCTCGACCGAGCTGGAGAAGTGGCGTGCGGATGAAATTCTGCCGCGCCTGCTTGCTAACGATGTCCCCTCCGCACCGGTCGTGAGCCGCTTCGAACTGCTGCAAGACGTGCAGGTGCGCGAAAATCATATCCTGGAACAGTTCGAGAGCGAGGAATTAGGGAAGGTGCGGATGCCGCGGCCAGCGGCGCAATTCGATCGCACGCCTGCCGCGGTCCGCACGCTCGCGCCGATGCTGGGCGCGGACAGCGGTGCGATCCTTGCGGAGCTAGGATACCACGAGACAGATATTGCGCGCCTCGAGCGCAGTCGGATCATCAATCAATCGAAGAAGGAATCCGCTGGTGGATAAAAAGAATCCAGTTGCTCTCGTGACCGGAGTAGGTCCTGGAACCGGCGCGGCGATCGCGCGGCGTTTCGCGCGCGGTGGCTATGCAGTTGCGATGGTCGCGCGAAATCGCGACCGTCTCGCGTCGCTCGAGCGGGAGGTCCCAAACTCTCGTGCGTATCCGTGCGATGTCACCGATGAAGCGCAACTCGACGCCACCATTGATGCGATACGTGCCGACCTCGGCGCACCGAAGGTATTGGTCCATAATGCGGTCGGCGGCGCATTCGGGAACTTCATGGAAATCGATCCTAAAGTGCTCAATCAGAACTTCCAGGTGAATACGATGGCGCTGCTGTATCTCGCACGCCGCCTCGCACCTGCGACGGTCGCAGCTGGGGAAGGCGCTATCATCGCCAGCGGCAATACGTCAGCCCTTCGCGGCAAGGCCAGCTTTGCCGGATTTGCGCCGACCAAGGCCGCGCAACGGATTCTTGCGGAGTCGATGGCACGCGAGCTGGGACCCAAAGGTGTGCACGTCGCCTATGTATTAATCGACGCAGTTATCGACCTGGAATGGACGCGCAAGCGCTTTGCCAACGCGCCCGATCACTTCTTTATCACTCCGGCTGCTATAGCTGAGGAAGTCTGGCACGTCGCCCATCAGGATCGATGCGCGTGGTCGTTCAATGTCGAGATAAGGCCCTTTCGCGAGACCTGGTGAGTTGTAAAGTCTCCAATAAGGACAGCTTTGTTCAACCTTCGGATACGCCTTTGAGAGAATAGGCAGAATCTTGATCGCGCGCCAAAAAACGCGCGCTGTATAAGGACCCTCACCTTCGATCCTCTCCCTTACAGGGAGAGGGGAAGAAGGAGCCGGGATTCTTCGCTTCGCTCTGAATGACACAACGCAAAGCCCTATAAGGATTAATTCATGAGTGACCTGCGAATATTTTCGTATCTACCCAATCCACGCATCTGGAAGGCTACTATCGCGGCGCGTCTTTGCGGTGTCGAGGTTGAGATAAGAGGGAGCTCGCCGAAAGAGCTACAGTCATGGCTATGGGACTTTGACGCCCATCCGCTGTCGGAGAAGGAGCTGGCAAGCTCGACAGACATCAGGGCTGGCAAGGTCGGTTTTGGCGGTGCCTTGCATAAGACGGATGCTTTCATGAAGGCGCATCCTTTTGGCACTGTGCCAGCCGCATTCAGTCCTGATGGCAAGACGGGGATTTTTGAATCCAACAGTATTATGCGAGCGGTAGCGCGTATTGGTGAAAGACGCTTTCCGTTATATGGCCACGATGCTTATGAAGCGGCGCGCGTAGATAGTTTCCTTGATGCGAGCCTTGTGTTCGCGCGTGACTCGCAGATCTATCTATTGTCTTTGATCAACGGGTCTGTCTCGAGTGAGATTCATACGAGAATGCGCGATAGCTTCAAGATTTACCTGGCCGGAATCAACCAAGCCTTGTTGCCTGACCGCGAGTTTTTGGTGGGTGATAATGTCTCTATCGCGGACGTTTGCTTCGTGGCCGAATTGGCGCTGTTCTTCAATGAGAAGGCGCGTTCTGACGACCTACAAAAGAAAGGCCTCGGTCTGATTCTACATGCCGGGATCGATGCGGAATTTCCGCGGGCTTTTAGTCATTTTGACAGGCTTACCAAGCACCCGGCGTTCGCATCTGACGTGGAACCCTATCTTAAGAAAATCGAGTTGCACCGACCAGCCGAGGATAGCCGATAGCAATCATCCTTGGGGCATCCGCTCGCGCATCATCCGGATCATAGCCTGAGTTGTAGCTGTGTCGTTGAGTCGTGGGAAAGGCTCGTCCGGGATAGGTACCTCGAGGAAGCGGCAAAGCGGGGCCCATCCTTCCCGCACGTCAAAAACCAGCAGGCGCGTGGGATCGATCGTATTGCGAACCTCTTGACTGTGGCGCTTGAACACGTCGATCGCGTGAGCCTTATCTTCGAAGCGGTTGTCGAACGTCTCGGCAAGAATCGCCTTTCGGACCATCTCGCTCTGGAGGCGTACGATTTCCGGCGCGCCTTCGGGCGCCGGATCCTTCAACGGTTGGTAGATGGTATCGAGCATACTCTTATACCAAGCTTCCGGATCGCGAACTGACAGCAGTACTTTCGCGTCCGGGAAGTGAGCAGCGATTTCGCGCCACCATCGAGCCGACGGCCAATCAACCGTCGCGTGGAAGCCGCGGAAGAGTTCGTCCCAATCGATCTGATGTTCGAACGCCAGCCGATGCCAAATCTTGATATGCTCAGGTCGCGGAAAGACTTCCGCCATATGGTAGCAGGGGCCGACGCCGAGCCTTTCGAGCGCGGTCTTGAGTGACAGTGTGCCAGTCCGCCCAAATCCAGCGCCGACGACTTTCAATGCCATACGCACGACTCCCTATCAGTTGAATTTTGCATAACCTGCCGCGGCACCTCTCCCCTAACCCCTCTCCCTTCAGGAGAGGGGAACAAAGAACGCGCTGCGTAAGAAGGACAACGTTGGTGGAGCTGACGCGGATCGAACGCGCGACCTCCTGAATGCCATTCAGGCGCTCTCCCAAACTGAGCTACAGCCCCACCGCAGGCGAGATTTTTCAGCTAACCGGATACTGCCGGTGGAGTCAACCGACGCGCGCGAGGCGGTGAGCTCACTTCAGCTTTTTTCGCCATTCGGTCCAATTGACTTCTGACGACTCGATGATTTGCAGATTGGCGGGCGCGATTTGATCGGTGAACAGGATCAGATTGTTGCACGACCAGCGGGCGTTTGGGGCGATGATACTGTCGAAGCCGAGGAAATGAGCCGCATCACCGATTGTTTGAGTCGGCTGGTAGAGGATCTCGCGATATCGAACTGGATCGACACCGAGCGAAACCATCGCTTTTAGATTGGGAAGCCTGAGAGTCTTCGCAGTCCGGACCCTGATGCGATGCAATCCGAACTTGATTTTCGAGGGGAAGACCGGCTGACGTGACAGGTGAAAGTGAACTTCGGCGACGGCTCCATCTTGAGTCAGCGAGGTGTAGAGGACGTCAAACAAAGTGGGATCCCAGCGGCCGCCGGAAGCACTTCCTTGTAGAGGATCGCGACCCGAGCGCACGGCCCGCCAAGTCTCTCCAGTGTAAGGAACTTTATGGAAGGCATCGAGCGCGTCGAGCAGTGCGGGATCGCGCGGAGTCGGGACGCGCGGCATCGCCGTTCAAGACGGAGCAATCATAGATAAGCGCCGGCGTCGAGGCGCTCGATAACGGCGAGAACTTCCTGCGTGCGGTCGGCGATTATCAGGTCGATCGCGCGTTCGTTGTTGAGCAGCGGATGTTTCGCATGAAGCCACAGCCGCGTTTCCGTCGGCGTGTAGAAGTCTGACAGCCGATCGACGACGTAGCGCAAGTCGGCAATGATGGTCTGGGTCGCAAGCGGCGGCGAGGCTTTGCCGCTCTTCCATCGCGATACGCTGGGCCGCGACGCGTTGACGATGTTGGCGACGTCGGAGCCCTTGAGGCCCCCGCGCTGCTCGAGGTCGTTAAGAATTCTGGCTACTGCGCTCTTCATGAATGTTCACGGCGTACCCTGATCGTACCTGTTGCATAACTGTTTCACAATAGACCGTACATGAAACTAAATTGCATCATCATTCGCGGGCGCGATCGAGGAGTTCGCGGGCGGCGCGGCGGAATTTGTCGGATACTTCGCCGCCGAGCATGCGCGCGATTTCCTCGGTGCGATCGCCGGGTTCCAGAACTGCGACGCGGCTCCGGGTCGAACCGCGCCGCTCTTCTTTTTCGACGGTGAGATGACGGTCCGCGAACGCCGCGATCTGCGCGAGGTGGGTGACGCACAGAATCTGATGAAAGCGCGATAGCTGTTTCAGTTTGCGGCCGACCACCTGGGCGACTGCACCGCCGATGCCGGCGTCCACTTCGTCAAAGATCATGGTGGCGACGCCGCGGCGTTGCGCCTCGAGCCGCTTGAGCGCGAGCATCACGCGCGAGAGCTCGCCGCCCGACGCGATTCTCAGCAGCGGCATCGCCGGCTGGCCAACGTTCGGCGACAGATGAAATTCGACGGTGTCGATACCGAACGGACCGAGCGCAACGCCGGCGTGTTCGAAGCCGGCGTCGTCGGGGAGGAGCGCGCTGAGCCGTGGCTCGAAGCCCGGCGAGCGCATCCCGAGCGACTTAAGTTCGGCTTCCATCTTGCGGCCGAGGTCGGCGGCGGCGCGATGGCGAATTGAGGACAGCTTGTTTGCATGCGCGACGAGTTCGTCGAGCGCCGCCGTCATCGCGGCTTCGACTTGCGTTTTCGACTCGCCGATTCCTTCCAGTTCGCCAATCTCGGCGCGCGATCGCTCCAAGGTCTCGAGTGCGGTATCGATTGAGCCGCCATATTTGCGCTTGAGCCGCGTCAGTTCCTGGAGGCGGTTGTCGATTTCCTCGAGCCGCGCCGGGTCTGCCTCGATTTTGGACGCATAGGCGCCGAGAGTACGCGCCGCCTCTTCGAGGTTCGCGCGTGCCGACTGGATCATATCGAGTGCTTCGCCGAGTTTTGGATCGAGCGCGGCCGCATCGAGCAGGCGGGCCTCGGCGCGCGCAACCGTATCGGTCGCCGCACCGTCGGCGCCGTAGAGCGCCTGCTCGGTTTCGAGCGCGGCGCTGGCGAGCTTGCTGGCGTTGGAGAGGACGGTTCGCTCTTGCGACAGCGCATCATCTTCGCCGGCGACGAGACCGGCGCGCTCCAGTTCGATTGTGCGGAATTTTGCGAGTTCCAGCAGGTCTGCGCGTTCGCCTTCGCGGCGGCCTAGTTCATGAAGGCGCGTGCGGATTTCTTCGGCGCGAGTGTAGCGTTCGCGATAAGAAGCTAGTTCGTCGTCGGGGTTTGCGTAGCGATCGAGAATCTCGCGATGGCTCTCGGCGCGGAGCAATGAATGTTGCTCGTGCTGTCCATAGACCTGGACCAGCGACGCGCCGATTTTGCCGAGGCTTTGCACGGTGGCGAGTTCGCCGTCGATGGTGACGCGCGAGCGTCCGCCGCCGTCGGCGATCACCCGGCGCACGATCAGCTCGCGGCGGCTGCCGTCGCGTTTGCGCGCGGCCAGTTCAGGCATCGCGGCCTCACCCTCGAGCTCGAACAGTCCTTCGACGACGGCTTCTTTCTCGCCGGTGCGAATCATGTCGGGCGACGCGCGCGAGCCGAGCAGCAATCCGAGCGCGCTCAGGATGATAGTTTTGCCGGCGCCGGTTTCGCCGGAAAGGACATTGAGGCCGGCGCCGAACTCGAGATGAGCTTCTTCGATGATCGCGAAGTTGCGTATGTTGAGTTCGAGCAGCATCCGGGACGCGCGCGGCTATCCCCAGTGAAGCTTGTCGCGCCAGATTTCGAAATACGGATGGGCTGAGCGGATCAGCGAGACGACGTGTCTCCCGCGGTGAATTTTGATTACGTCGTCGGGCCCCAGTTGCGACGACTCCTGGCCGTCAACTGTGAAGGTCGTATCGTGGTCGGGCGCCTTGACGTGAATCTCGATTTCGTAAGTGTCGGGCAGGACCACGGGGCGGTTGCTCAGGGTGTGCGGACAGATTGGCGCGAGCACGATTGCGCCCAGCGTCGGATAGACGATCGGGCCGCCAGCTGAAAGTGCGTATGCGGTTGAGCCGGTGGGCGTCGCGATGATCAATCCGTCTGCGCGATACGAGCAGAAAGCGGTGTGGTTGGCGATGACGTCGAGCTCAAGCATCCGGCCGAGCGGACCTT
>PMOH01000099.1 GCA_003161515.1 Deltaproteobacteria bacterium | reverse complement strand
TCGGAGCGCTGCAGCAGACGGGCGTCCATCGCCAGATTTGGGGAGCGGCGGCGATCACGAGAGTTACAGAGGCTATTGCGCACATTCGCGCGATCGATCCCGAAATCAAAGGGACGTGGGGCGCTTACGACCTCGAATGGATCCGCGAAATGTGGATCCGGGGGCTCGAGAGAAGGCTCGATGGAAACGGGAAACCGGCGGAGGAACTGTTCTGATGGACACCGACAACGGATTCGTACTGTCGCCGGAACTGCGCGCGCTTCGCGACCAGGTCGGGAAAATAATCCGCGAGGAAATTATTCCGATCGAAGCGCGATGCGATCCCGACGCTGCCGAAATTCCCGAGGACGACTACTGGCGGATCGCGCGCAAGAATCAAGCTGCCGGTTTGTGGTGTATGGGTGCGCCGCGCGAGTACGGCGGCGGCGGCCTCGGCACTTTCGACATGTGCGTGCTGACCGAGGAGATGGCGCAGCATCGCATGGGCCTCTACAACCCGGGATGCGGAGTCTTCGGGCGCACGCCGCCGCCGGTGATTTACGCGGGCACCGAGGAACAGAAGCGCACGTATGCCGGCGGCACGATCAAGAATGCGTGGCACACGTTTTTCGCGATCACGGAACCGTCGGGCGGTTCCGATCCAGCCCGCGCGATTCAGTGCAAGGCGGTTCGCCAGGGCGATACCTACGTCCTCAACGGCACGAAGATTTTCATTTCGCATGCGCATGAGGCCGAGTGGGGCGTTGTGTTCACCCGCACCGACGCGAAGGCTGGGCGCAAGGGAATCACGTGTTTCATAATCAAGAAGGGCACGCCGGGATTTACGGCGCGGCCATTTCGCACGCTGCGCACGTCGGCGTTGCCGAACGAAGTTCATTTCGAGGATTGCGTCGTGCCGATCGAGCAGCGGGTCGGGCCCGAGGGCGAGGGACTGAATCTGTGCCTCGATCTGTTGACGCGCCTGCGCTTTCCGTACTCGGCGTGCAACGTCGGGGTGGGAGTCGCGGCGCTCAGGATGGCGATCGATCACGCCAAGCAGCGCAGCACGTTTGGCGAGTTGTTGGCGAAACGGCAGGCGATACAGTGGATGCTCGCGGATTCGGAAGTCGAGCTGCGCGCGGCGCGATGGCTGACGTGGGAGGGTGCGTGGAAGGCCGACCGCGGCGAGGATTTTCGCACTGAAGCGTCGATCGCGAAGCTCTATTCGAGTGAAGTGCTTGGCCGCGTGGTTGATCGCGCGGTGCAGATTCACGGCGGCTACGGCGTCAGCAAGGAATTTCCGATCGAGCGATGGTATCGCGAGGCGCGCATCCGCCGAATTGGCGAAGGTCCCAGCGAAGTGCATCGGATGGTGATCGCGCGCGCTCTCTTGCGATGAGGATCCAACGATGAGTTTGCCGCTCGACAACATCCGCGTGATCGACCTCGGACAGGTTTACGCGGCGCCGTATTGCACGCTGCAACTGGCGGCGATGGGCGCGGATATTATCAAGATCGAACCTCCAGTGACGGGCGAAGTGCTGCGCAGGCCGGAGCTGCCGCCGGGCGGCGCGGGCTACTCGTTCCTGATGCTCAATGCCAACAAGCGCTCGGTCACGATCAATTTGAAGAGGCCACGCGGGCAGGAAATCTTGCTGAAGCTGCTCGAGGATGCCGACGTGCTGGTCGAAAATTATCTCGACGGCGTAATGGAATCGTTCGGCCTCGGCTACAATCAGATTGCGGATCGTTTCCCGCGGCTGATCTATGCGTCGGGCAAGGGATACGGCTCTGACAGCCGCTACGCGAAGCTCGGCTCGATGGACAATACGATCCAGGCGTCGTCGGGATTTATCAGTATCACCGGATTTCCCGACCATCCGGTGAAAACATCGGCGACGTTTATCGACATGGGCACCGGCAGTCACATGGTGAGCGGAATCTTGGCCGCGCTGATCCATCGCGGGAAGACTGGCAAGGGACAGCATGTCGAGGTCGCGATGCTCGACGTGGCGATTCCCGCGCTGACCAGTGCGGTCGCGCCGGCGCTGCAAGGGATGAAGTTCAAGCGGCTGGGAAATCGGCATTGGGGCGCATGCCCGACCAACATCTATCCCGCGCGCGACGGCGAGATTCTGATTTTTTGCCTGACGGAGGCGCATTGGCGCACGCTGGCAAAATTGATGGGCCACGAAGAGCTGATCGACGACCAACGCTGCCGGAATCATGGCGCGCGGCTGAAAATCGCGGATGAGCTCGACGCGATTGTCTCAGAATGGACTATCGCGCAGCCGCGCGACGCGATGGTCGAAGGCCTGATCGAGGCGGGAATCCCATGTGCGCCGGTGCGCTCAGTCGAAGAAGTGATCGCCGATCCCGAAACTGCAAAGCGCCGAATGCTGATCGACAGCGATTATCCGACGCGCGGCAAGATTCGCGTCGCGGGCATGCCAATAAAGATGTCCGGCGCGCCGGAAGGCGGCCGCCCGATGAGGCGTCCACCTGAGCTGGGCGAGCATACCGCGGAAGTGCTCGGGTCGATCGGAATTGGCGCCGATGAGTTAGAACGTCTCAAGCGCGACGGAATCATTTAATTAAATGTGAAACCCTTCGCGGGTTTCACGCTTCCGCGGCAGGGGTGACCCCTGCACCCAGTGAGAGCAAAATGGCGAGGACGCCATTTTGCTGAAACTGGGCCGGAGCCGTGCAAAGGCTTGGCGGCTCATGTATTCGTGGTTGCTTGAATTGGAGTTCAGAATCGAAATCCGGGCTCAATAGAGGAGTTGTCTGAGCGGATGCGGATCGCACAATTGGTGGCGGAGCGGGGTGCAGATTTTCGTGCGGTGATTCGGCGCGTATCGATCGTCGTGTTGGCACTGATCGCATCGAATGTACTGATCGGATGCGAAACGCAATCCACTTACACTGCTGAGAATAACACTGGTACGCCGGCTGAAGTTGGGAAGCGGCCGCTGGAGTTGTCGTCATCGGAGTTTGCGCCTGATTTGGTAACGGCTACGGGGATTCGCTTGAAGACCAACGGGCAGTACAAAACCGACGCGTCGAAGAAGGCGGCGGCCGATGCGGTCGATCGTTACTGGGGCGAGGTTCGCGCTTGTGCGGTCGGGGTCGAGCCTGCGAACGATGCTGACGTCAGCGGCTTGATCGAAGAATTCCCGCGTCACCTGGCGGTTGAGATAGCCAACAACTGGAAGGTGGTCGAAGGTCCTACGACGCATCGCAGGATGCAGGCGTTTCCCTCGATGGCGCGTCCGGGGTCGTGGTCCACGGCGCGGCGGCAGGAGGATGCGCTTTATAT
>PMOH01000163.1:1425-17772 GCA_003161515.1 Deltaproteobacteria bacterium | reverse complement strand
TTGCCGAGAGCTTCGAGGGTTGCCTCGGCTTCGAAGTTGTAAGTATCGGCGAACAGAATCAGCAGGTTCGATTTGCCGAGCTTCGGTCGGACCGCGGACGCGATGTCAGTCGCGACGCCGGCGGCACGGCCTCGAAGAGTAGGCACGAAGAATCGGGTGGCGCGGATTTCATCTTCGTCGCCGCCGAACACCAGCACTGCGAGCGCATGTCCGGCTTCGATTTCGGTCTCGTCGGCGATGACGCCCATGCTCGAGCATCCGGCGACTTCGCGGGTGCCAGCTTCGGAAGCCACCGTGCGCAGGATCATCGGATACGCAGCGCCATAGGCCGGAGTCGCGAAAATCAGCGCACCCGTCGCGCGGCCAATTCCCGCCTGCGCGAGCGCGGCGGCGACCGCCTCACTGGCGGCGCTGCGAGGATTGCGTGCGGTCGAATGTCCGACGCCGGCTCGAATCATTGCGACACCTGCTAATTGCCTCCGAAAATCTTCAGCAACTGTACCATCCGCTGAATTCCGTCGGCGAGTTCTTTCACCCCGATTCGCTCGTTGATGCCGTGAACGCCTTTGCCCTCGGCGGGGAGGACTTCGATCGGAATGAAACCGTAGGAGACGATCTTTTTCTGGCGGAAGTAATGGCTGTCGGTGAAGCCGACGATCATCGACGGCACCACGGTCGCCTGATCATGCACGCGCGCGAGTGAATCTATCGCAGTCATCAGGGGCGATCGTGATGGCGACGAGATCGGCGGAAAATTCAGGAGCACATCGATCTTGATGGTGTCGTCGCCGATCACTTTTTTGATGTCGTTGACGACCGCCTTGGGATCGCTGCCCGGCAAGAGGCGGCAATCGACTTCGGCGTACGCGGTTTCGGAGATCACGTTGGTCTTCTGGCTGGCGGACAGCACCGTGGGCGTAATGGTGTCGCGGACCCGCGCGTTCTGGCCGGGATCGGAAAGAAACTTCTTCTCAAACTCGGGATCCTTGAGCGCGGCGACGAGATCGAGCTGTTGCTTCGGGCCATGATCGAGCTCGGCCATCGCGTGGTAGTAGTCAGCTACCGGCCCAATGACGTGGATGGGAGTTTTGTAGTCGTTCAATTTATTGAGCGCGCGGACCAATCGCGTGACCGCGGTTTCGGCCGGCGGATCGGACGCGTGCCCGGCTGGGCCGCTGGCAGTGAGCTTGAGCCACAGCGGAGTTTTCTCGGTGACCGAGACGACGTACACGCTGCGCTTATCGTCGGACAGCTCGCGAATCCCGCCGCCTTCATTGAGCAGAAAGCCGGCGTCGGAAAAGACGTTGCTCTCATGATCGACGAACCATCCCGCGCCGTTCTTGCCGCCTTCCTCCTCGTCGCCGGTGGCGATAAACAGCACGTCGCGATTGAGCAGGATGCCGGCGCGCTTGATCGCGAGCATCGCCATCAGCTCGATCACGCCGGGGCCTTTGTCGTCGATCGCGCCGCGTCCCCAGATTTTTCCGTCCTTGACGGCGCCCGAAAACGGCGGCACCTCCCATTCCTTGGGATTGGCCGGCACTACGTCCATGTGGCTCAGCAGGATGATCGACTTGTTATGCTTGCCGATCCCGCGCAGGCGCGCCGCGATGATTCCGCGGCCATGCTGCGGCTCCCAGGTGGTCGCGGGAATGCCGTCGGTGAGAAATTTTTCCTTGAGCATCCGCGCCGCGTCGAGCTCGTTGCCGGGCGGGTTGGTCGTGTTCATCTGAATGTACTTCGACAGCAGGTCGGTCGCTTCCTGGGTGACGCGGTCCCAATTGATCGGCTGCGGCGGCGGCGCTTGGGTGACGCCTCTGGACTCGGCAGGCAGCACGTTGGGTGACGGAGATGCGGCTAGAGCGGAGCGCGGAACTGCAAGCAAGGCGAGGATCGTAACGGCAATCGCTTTTTTCAGTATTAAGGCCGCGCTCCGTTGTCGCGCGCGGTTCTCTTCATCCCAGCGGTAGTGGTGTTGAGACTGTTGCGGTACCAAGGGTAGTTTCGTTCCGTCGAAAATTGTTTTTGCCACGAGCTGGGATCGTGCGATTTTGGGAGAAGCTGGCGAATGTGCGGCATCCTGACGGTAGGTCATACCGTATTGTTAGCACGGCAAATCTGCGGGCGTCAGGCTGAACTGTTCATCCCTGAACAGTTCAGCCCATCAGGCGCTGAGACGGATGCGGGAGCGTCCGTCGAGATTCTTCGCTGCGGCAGCTCAGAATGACGCGTGGGGTCGTTCGCTTTTTTTGGGAGTCATCTTTTTTTGGAGTCATCCTGAGCGCAGCGAAGGATCTCGCGCGTATGGCGCGCGTATCTATGAGGCGAATCAGCGGAACTCAGATAAATTGACCGGATACCGGGATACGGTATAAAATCTGATTTCGTGATTCGTTCCTTCGGCGATCGACAGACGAGGGAATTGTTCGCCGATGGTTTCGTGCGCCAATTCCAGGGAGTGGCCCGCGCTGCGAAGCGCAGATTGGAGGCTCTGAACGCGGCGAGTCGGCTGGAGGACCTGAATGTGCCGTCTTCAAATCGGCTAGAAAAGCTGAAAGGTGATCTGAAGGATTTCCACTCGATCCGAGTGAACGATCAATGGCGCGTGATTTTCAAATGGCGCGATGGCGACGCGCAGGAGGTTCGAATCGTTGACTACCACTAGAAGAGTTTCGATCAAGGATGAATTTGCGCCGGTCACGCCGGGCGAGATGTTGAAGGAGGAATTTTTGGCTGAGTATGGGCTCTCGCAAAACCGGCTTGCGAAGGCAATTGGGATCTCACCGAACCGGATTGCTGAGATCGTAAATAATCGGCGGCGGATAACCGCCGATACGGCGCTTCGGCTGGGGTTGTATTTTGGCAACCGTCCGGAATTTTGGCTGAATCTACAGACGCACTACGATCTCAAGATGGCGAGTCGGAATCTTAAGCCCGACGCAGTAAGGACACGTTCAGGCAGAACCAGAATCTTGAATCGCGCGCAAAAAATGCGCGCTGAATAAGGTCCCTCACCTTCAATCCTCTCCCGGCGGGAGAGGGGAAGAGCGGGGATGCGGCGCGCGAGTCGTTGCGGGCTCGCGCGCCGGATTTTCTATCTGCCAGCAGGTGAAGTGATCGCGACGGGGGTTGGGGCGAACGCCATTCCGTGGATGCCCGTGAAACCGGTGACGACTGGAGTGACGACGCCGGTGTTCAAATCCACCAGGCCGACGTCATTGGCGACGTTAGCCGCGGTATAGACCTCGTTCGCCGGGAAGTAGGGTTTGGTCAGCGTATATATGATGTTGGCCGCGGTATCCGTGACGTAGATAGTTCCCGCCGTCGACGACTCGCGGCTGGTGAGCGAATAGGTGAAGATCGTGTCGTCAACTTCGACCGGACTATCAGCAAGGGTCAACGGAACCCTCAGCAGCGGCTTGGCCGCGCTCGAGTTTCGCACGATGTAGAGCGAGTCGTCGCTGCGATTGTCGAGCACCAGCTCACCGGCCGGATCCAACGTCATCGAATCGGGATCGCCGATCATGTCGCTCGTCTCCGCCGTATTCGTGACGACGTTCCATACACTTGCAGGAGCGCCGGGCAGCACCGAGGTGACGCTGAGCGAGCTCTTTTTCTTTTTTCCTTTGACAGAAATCTCGACAATCACTGGCGTGGTAGCATCGACCTGGGATGAAGCGGTGACGAATGCTGAATTCAGCCCGGAAAAGACGAGGTCGTCGAGGCCGCCGGTGATCAGGCTCGATTTGATGATAGGGGAGGTTTCGAACTTTCCATTCTTGGGATTGACGATCGTCAGGGTGGGATTGCCGTCCTCGTTTTGGGTCGCCCACACGATACCGGTTTGCGGATTTATTTTGAGTCCGTCGAGATGACCCGGGATGGTGAGATTTTGCAGCACGGCGCCGGACGCGATGTCGTATTCGACGAGGTTGCTTGGGCCGCCGTGGCCGAAGGTGTCAACGCCGTTGCCGTAACCGACCCATAGGTCGGCGCAGTCCGCGGATACAGAGATATCGTCGGGCATGGTCGCGCCGCTTGGCGGAGTGCCCTTGAAAGTTCCGAGCGTGTAAGGGGCGACCGCGCTCGGTGCCGCCTGTGCTTGATCAACGTTTACGAAGAACGCAGCGCCGACTGAAAGCGTCATGGCCAGCATCAGCGGCCTCGCGACGAGCCTTAACCCAAGATACATAGACATCCTCCGGTTGTTGCATTGGAAGGAGAAAAGCGACTTCGGAGGCGGATTGTAGTAGCCAGTTGTTAGGAGAACATTAGCGGTCGGTTAAAGGTGGAGATTCGGGAGCGCGCGATCGGAACCGAAAATGCACAGTCTCAAAAAAAGAGAAACGCTTCGCGCGCTCGATGCGCGCGGGGTCGGTCGCGCGTTGCGGGTGCTGAGGCGGGAGGCGCCGTCGTGGAATGCGCCGATCGTCAGCTTTATCGCAGTGCAGCATCGCGATCCGTTCCGGACTTTGATTTCGTGCATCCTGAGTCTGCGGACCAAGGACGCAACGACTGCGGCGGCGTCGACACGGTTGTTCGCGCGGGCGCATACGCCTGAGGCGATAGTCGGGTTGTCGCTGAAGACACTCGAGCGGCTGATTTTTCCGGTGGGGTTCTATCGGACCAAGGCGCGCGTCATCCGCGGAATATGCCGCGACCTGATCGAGAAATTTGACGGACGGGTGCCCGACGAGATCGACGCGCTGCTGACGCTCAAAGGCGTCGGGCGCAAGACCGCGAACCTGGTCGTCACCGAGGCGTACGCCAAGCCGGGGATCTGCGTCGATACTCATGTGCATCGGATTTCGAATCGATGGGGCCTGGTGCGCACCAAGACTCCCGACAAGACGGAGGTTGCGTTGCGCGCGGTGCTGCCGGCGCGGCATTGGCTCGAGTACAACGGAATCCTGGTCGCGTTCGGGCAGACGATTTGCCATCCGACGTCGCCGTGGTGCTCGCGATGCAAGATCGCGGCGATGTGTCCGCGGATTGGGGTGGTGCGGTCGCGGTGAACGACTAGGAACCTAACCCCTAACCCCTTCCCTCGAGCGAAGGGGAACAATCGCGCGAGAAAGCGTAACAATTGCGGAGTGGGTTAAACTTTTTTTTCATTGCCACAGATGGGCTGAGTGATAGCTTGAATCTTATGACTCAGAAAATTGGATTTGTTGGGCTTGGGGCGATGGGGCTGCCGATGGCGGCGAATCTGATCGCTGCGCGATTCCATCTGACGGTTTACAATCGCACTGTGTCGAAGGCGGAGCCGCTCGTGGCTAAGGGGGCGCATCGCGCGGCGCGCGCGGGCGACGTCGCGACGCCGGGGGGAATCGTGGTCTCGATGCTTGCGGATGACGCCGCCCTCACGTCGTTGGTGACGGGTCCCGATGCGCTCGCGGAGCATCTTGCGCCCGACGGAATCCATATCTCGATGAGCACGGTGTCGCCGGCGACTACGCGCGAGCTTGCGGCGTATCACGCGTCGCATGGCAGCGTGATGGTTGCGGCGCCGGTGTTCGGGCGTCCGAACGCCGCGCAGGCGAAGCAATTGCGGATTTGCGTTTCGGGATCGGCGGAAGCGAAGGCGAAGGTGAAGCCGATTCTCGAAGCGATGGGGCAGGACGTCTTCGATTTTGGCGACAACGTCGGCGCGGCGAACGTGGTGAAGCTCGCCGGCAATTTCATGATCGCGGCGGCGCTCGAGGCGATGGGCGAGGCGGTCGCGATGATGCGCAAGAGCGGCGTCGATGCGTCGGCGGCGATCGACATGCTCGCGAAAACGCTCTTTGCTGCGCCGGTGTACCAGGGCTACGGTCCTGCGATCGCGCACGGCCGGTTCACGCCGGCGGGATTTCGGCTGCCGCTCGGGCTCAAGGATATCAACCTCGTGATCCAGACCGCGGCCGAGGCGAGCGCACCGATGCCGACGGCGAGCTTGCTGCACGATCGATTTGTCTCGGCGATTGCCAAGGGGCGCGCCGATATGGATTGGTCCGCGATCGCGCTGGGAGCGGCCGACGACGCCGGCCTCAAGGAATCGCGCTAGAGGTACAGACGGAGAAACTTAATTGAATGTGAAACCCTCCGCGGGTTTCAAACTTCCGCGGCAGGGGTGACCCCTGCACCCAGTGATATTTTGCGAGACGCGCTTGACGATGTACGTTCGACATATTTTCACGCTGCTTGTATTGATGGCCGCGATTCTCGCGAGGCCGCGCCCGGCGCATGCGATCGACTTCTATGAAATTCAGATTTACGACACCGACACGGCGCCGGTCGGCCATCTGACGCTCGAGTTGCATTCGAACACGACCTCGACCGCGACCGGGAAGTCGGCGAAAAGCCAGACCGACGTTTATCAGATACACGAGACGGTCGAAGGCACTTACGGCGTGCTGCGATGGCTCGAGGTCGGGCAGTATTTCTGCACCGCGAAGCTCTCCAACGGCGACTACGAATATTCGGGATCGCGCACCAAGGTTCATTTCGGAATCCCGCAGACGTTCGAGTGGCCGGTGCAGTTCGGCGGCAATATCGAGCTCGATTACATGCGGCACGCGGCCGAGGATAATCCTACGACGCTGGAGCTGCGGCCGATCGTGGGCACGAGCTACAAGGGATTCCGGCTGGTCGGGAATTTTGCGTTCGAGGATCCGTTCAGCGGCCCCGAGGCGCATCGCGGGTTTCAATTCGATCCGTCGGGCGAGCTGATCTACAAGCTGAACCGCTGGCTCTCGCCGGCGGTCGAATACTACGGTGACATGGGATCGATCCAGCCGTTGGCGAAGGTGCAGGAGCAGCAACACTTCATCGTGCCGGCGCTGAATTTTGATTTTATCCCGCAGCTCGAGCTGAACCTCGGCGTCGGGATCGGACTGACTCGCGCGAGCAATGCGGTTTTTCTGAAATCGATTGTGGGCTGGACGTTTTGAACAAATTCATCGTTGCTTGACTAGCGGAGCTAAACTATTCTCGATCCACGCGCCTGGCGCGTTCTGATGTCGTTTCCCTCACAAGACCGGCGAGCTGACGAGAAACTCGGGCGAATCCTGGGACGGGTCGGCGCCGTACGCACGCGCATGAACTCGCTGGCGGTGCAGCACGCGATTTTTTACACGCTCGCGATCGCGATCGCGGCCGGCGCGGTGATTTTTGCGGGTGCATACCTGCTTTCGCCGCTGACTTTCCTGGTCGGTGGATCGGCGCTGGTAATCATTGCGGCGATCGGCATCGCGAGCGCCGTCAAGGCCGGATGGCGGATGCGCACCAGCGCGACGCATGCGGCCGCGGTNNCGAGACTCGCGGATCGCTGTGGGCGTACCTGGTTGAAGATACGCTCGGGCACGATGACGAATACGCGGCCTCGAAGATCGAGCGGCGGCGCGTGTCGCGCGGGATTTATCCGCTGGCGGCAGCACTTGTGCTCGCGGCGCTCGCCTTTCCGATTTCAAAAATCAAACGCGCACCGCAAATCATACCGGGCAGCGGGGATGACGACCTGACCGTCGATCTCGACGACCTGCATTTGCGGCCCGCCGATCCGGGCGACGAATCGGGGATGCAGGTCACAGCCGACGCCGCCACGATGCGCCGGCTCGAGGAAAAGCTTGCGCGCGAGGGCGCCGGCGGCCGCGACGAGAATGGCAATTCGCTCAACTCACTGATGAATCGCGCGCGCGACATGGCCGGGAATCTACAGAACAAACTGACGGGACAACAAGCGGCCTCGAAGCAGCGGCTCAACCTGCGATTGGCCGATTCGGGACGCGATCAGGATCAAAATGAAATTCGTCGCGCCCCTGACGCGCGGAAAAATCGCCACGGCGAGGTCGCGGGACAATTCAAACAGGATCAGCCAAAGTCGGGCGAGATCGATCTGCCGCGCGAAGACGATTCGCGTCAGCCCAATTCGCAGCCGTCGCCCGGCGGCACCGGTGAAGCGGGCGTCGAATCCGATGCCGGCAAGGACAACCCCAACAAGGACGACAGCGCCAGTGATCGCAGCATCCAGCAGAGCGGCGAGAACAGCAGCAACGGTGGCGAGGCGCATGGAATCGGCGCCGATCCCGACAGCCTGTTCGGTGCGCCGGCGACCTCGAAGCTCGGCAGCGAGGGATTCGAGATCGCAATCGAAGCGCGGCCGGTCGACCACGGCGCGAAGGGCGCCGGTCACGCCTACGTCCCGCCGAAAGTGCGCACGCCGCTAAGCCTGAACCAGGAGCCGGACGAGCCGGTGGCGCGCGCCGCGGTGCCGGCCGACGATCGAGCTACAATCAAACGGGTGTTCGAACGATGAATGACGTACAGGCGGAAACGCCGACGGTGGCGGATTTCGCCCGGACGTTTCGGCGTATCCAGGCCGAGATTCACAAGCTGATAATCGGTCACGAGCAGGCGGTCGAGGAATTGTTGTCGGCGCTGTTCGCCGGCGGTCACGTGCTGATCGAAGGCGTTCCCGGCACCGGCAAAACTACGCTGGTCAAGACGTTGGGACTCGCGCTCAATCTGAGCTTCAACCGAATTCAGTTCACCGTCGATCTGATGCCGGCCGACATCACCGGCACGCGCGTGATTTTGTCGGGCGAGGACGGCCGCCGCGAGTTCACATTTCAGCCGGGGCCGGCGTTCTGCCATATCCTGCTCGGCGACGAAATCAATCGTGCGACGCCGAAGACGCAATCCGCGCTGCTCGAAGCGATGGCCGAGTTGCAGGTGACGGTGTCGGGCACCACCTACAAACTCAAGCCGCCGTACTTCGTGATGGCGACGCTGAATCCGATCGAGATGGAGGGCACCTATCCGCTGCCGGAGGCGCAACTCGATCGCTTTCTGTTCAAAGTGCGGCTGAACTATCCCGACGAAACTGAGCTCACGCGAATTATCTCGTCGACGACCGGACCTGAGGATGCGGGCATCGAGCCGATTTTCCACGCAATTGAAGCGCCCGATCGAATCGAGGCGCTGAAAAGATTGGTGCGCGAAGTGATGGCGGCGCCCGCGATGGAGATTTACGCAGCGCGGCTGGTGCGCGCGACGCAGCCGCAGAATTCGCGGTTCGTGACTGACGAGGCGAAGAGCGTGCACGACGAGATGGTCAATCGCTACGTCATGTTCGGCTCGAGTCCGCGCGGCGCGCAGGCGCTGATCCTCGGCGCCAAGGTCCGCGCGCTCCTCGACGGGCGCGCCAATATCGCGCGCGAAGATATCGAGCACGTCGCGGTCCCCGCGCTGGCTCATCGCATAATGCTCAACTACGCCGCGCTATCCGACGGAATCGACGCCGCGCACATTGTCGAGCGCGTCATCAAGTCGGTTCGCGCCGTGAAAGTATAGGCGGTCGAAGATGCTCGAGGCACGCGCTTTCGAGCCCGAATATTTGCGCAAGCTCGACAGGCTGGTGCTCGGCATCAAGCGCGCCCGCACGGTTCGCGCAGGCCAGCGCGCACTCGGTCGTATCCAGGGACTCGGAATCGAACCCGAAAATTTCAAGGAGTACGCGCCCGGCGACGATTTGCGCTTCCTCGACTGGAACGCGTTCGCGCGGCTCGACGAGTTGATGCTGCGGACCTACCGCGCCGATCGCCAGGTCGAGGTCACCTCGCTGATCGATGCGAGCGCGTCGATGGGATTGCCCGAGCGCGACGACAAGCTCGGACTCGCGCTGGCTATAGGCGCGTCGCTCGCGTACATCGGGATGGCCGACAATGACGCGGTGCGAATCGGCGCGTTCGCGATGCATCGCGGGTCGATGAAGCTCGAAGCGACGCCGTTCCATCGCCGCCGCGAGTCGTATCTCAACTTCAAACCGTTCGTCACCTCGGTGAGGGCGGGCGGCGAGACCCGGCTGGGCGCGGCGGTCGATGAATTGCTGCTGCAACGCCGGCCGGCGGGTACGGTCGTCGTCATCTCGGATTTTCTGGTGAACGAAGGCGATCTCGAAGACGCGCTTAAGCGGCTGGTCGCGGCGCGTCACGACGTAAAAGTTATCCACGTGATGGGCGAGCAGGAGAGCATCGCGTCGTATCCGCCAGGACTTTATCGAATTCGCGACGCCGAGACCGGTGAAGTTCGCGAGACCGTACTGGGCCCCGCGACGGTCGCCGCGATCCGCCGCAAGATTGAAATGATCGTCGCGTGCATCCGTCAGATCTGTACGACGCACGCGATTGCTTATGCGCAAGCGTTCGGCGCCGGCAGCCTGGAAAGCTTTATGGAACGCGAACTGCCGCTGCTCGGAATCGTGAGATAGCCATGGGCCTCCTGAATCCGCAGAACTTTATATACGGACTCAGCCTCGCGCTGTTGGTGCTGATCTATCTGCGATCGCGCTCGCGCCCGACGATCGAAGTTTCGAGCCTGATGCTGTTTGACGAAGCGGCCGCGCCGGTTGCGAGCGTCCGCCACGTGCGGATCGACCCGCTGTTCTGGCTCGAAATGCTGACGCTGACCGCGCTGACCTTCGCGATCGCGGGGCTGTACGTAATGCGGCCGCCGTCGGTCGGTCAGGGCCGCAGCCATGCGCTGGTGTTCGATCTCGGTGCCGGGATGAGCGCGCACGACGGCTCGAGCACGCGAATCGATGAGGCGCGTCGCGCTGCGCTGGAAATAATCAATCAAGCGCCGGTGGGCGACGAGTTCAGCGTGATCGCATACGCACTCGAGGCGCAGGTGCGGCATTCACAGACGGCGAACCTGGCCGAACTTCGCCGGACGCTCGCTGATCTGGTTCCGATGGCGGTGCCCGCTCGGACGGCGGCTCTGAGAGCGGCGCTGATTCGTGCGCATGGCGCGTCGGAAATCGATTTGTTCGCCGACCGGCCGCCCGCGCCCGCGATTCTGGCCGACGTTGGCTCGATGTCGCGCGTAAATTTTCACCAGGTCGGCTCCGATGACTCGAACGTGGCGATCGTGTCGCTCGATCCCGGTATCCCGGGCTCGACCCGCGGCCGCGCCATCATTCGCAACTTCTCCGCGCGGCCTCATCCGGCGGAACTGGCGATCGATCTCGGCGACGTCGAGGAGTTTCATCAGACGATGATGCTCGCGCCGCGCGAACAGGTGGTGGCTTCGTTCGGACCGATCAAGACCGGCGGTCTGCTGCACGCAAGAATCCTGACTTCCGATGCGATCGACGCCGACAATAGCCGCTATGCGTACGCGCCTTCCGATACCGCGGCGCGCCTGCTGGTACTCTCGCCCGACGCCAGTGTGCGCGACGATCTCGCGCGCGTGCTGCTCGCGGTCAACGCTAATTTTCAGATCGAGACCGCCGATCCCGCGAAGTACGTCGCGCCATCCGGTCCGGATGCGAAGCCGTTCGAGATGGTCGTGATGCACGACTGCTATGTCCCTGCAGTCAAAGCAGAGTCAACGCTCCTTATATATCCGCCGCAGGTCGCGAAGAACGGAATCGGAATCGCCGTCGATGGAACGATCGCGAGCGCCGACATTCGCGGTGACGCTGGCGGCGAATCGACCGCGCTAAATTCGCTGGCGCTGGGCGCGACGCGCGTCGTCGCGATTCCTGAATGGATGGATCTGATCGCGAGCGCAACCGGACCGGGCCGTTCGTCGATTCCGATTGCCGCGGTTGGACGCAATGCGGGCGGCCCGGTCGGCGTGCTCGCATTCGACGTGCGCGATCATCTGCTGCTCGCTCCAGATCATCTCGACGCGTTGGTGTTGACCGTCGATCTGATGAGGCAACTCACCGCGCCGCGCGACATTCTGATCGTACCCACTGGCGCCGACGTGAGTGTGCCTGCGACTGGAACCGCGCTGGTCACCCAGCCCGACGCCAGCGTGCGCACAGTTAGCGCTGACAAATGGGGCCGCGTGCGAATCCGTCCGCTGCAGGCTGGGCGCTACACCGTCGAGTCGGGCGGCGTGACCACGCAGGTGCTCGCTAACTATTACGACGCGACCGAGTCAGACCTCGGCGCAAAACCGCAGGCCGAAGCGAGCGCGCCCGTTGGAAAAGCCGCGGCGCTCGCGAGCCTGCAGTCGGCAAGGCAAGTGCAGCCGCTGGTTTTCATCCTGATCGCTATAGCGCTGCTCGCGCTCATGATTGAATCCGCGATGCTGATTGGGCACGCCGGCCGCTGGGGGATGCGCCATGTTTGATCGGCCGCATCTCCTGTGGCTGCTAATCCTCGTGCCGCTAGCCGCGACGCCGGGAATCCTCGCGATGCGTAGCGGACTGCGGATGGCAGGCGCTGCGTCCGCGATCCTGCGCGCGCTGTGCGTCGTGGCGTTGGTCGCGATGCTCGCGGGTCTGCGCATTCCCGGACGCATCGCCGCGCAAAGCGTCGCGGTCGTCGCGGTGATGGATGAGTCGCACTCGGTGTCGCCCGATCAGCAGGATTGGATGCGCGGCCAGATCGAGCAATTGAAAACCGCGATGGCGCCGAGCGACCAGCTCGGGATTATCGGCTTCGGCCGCGACGCGCGGCTGCTCGCGCCGTTGACCGATCCGCGTCTGCTTGGCCATTTCGGCGACGGCGCCGACGGCGGCGCCACCAATATCGCCAGCGCGTTGACCGCGGCCGAAAGCCTGTTCGCGCCGGAAGCCGACAAGCGAATCGTGCTGCTGAGCGACGGCAACGAGACCGAAGATTCCGCGATGACCGAGGTTCCCGCGATGCTCGAGGACGGCGTGCGAATTTTCGCCAGCGCGCCGCCGCCGTCAGCTACCGAAAGAGTCGCGGTCACCAATTTCTATTCCCCGGACGCGGTCCGCGAGGATCAACAGTTTGCCTTCAGAATCGACGTTGAGAGCGAATCGCAGTCGCCGGTTGCCGCGACCCTCAAGTTGTATCGCGACGACACTGCGGTTGGCGGCGAATCGATCGCACTGAAGCCGGGGTTGAACCGCTTCGAGTTGCCGTATCGGCTCGATCGCGCGGGCGCGTACCTGATGAGCGCGGAAGTTTCGATTGCGCCTCCGCGCGTCGCCTTGAATCCGCGGGTCGAGGCCGCGATTTCAGTGACCGGAGCGCCAAAAATTCTGATTGTCTCGACTTCGCTGCCGGAAAGCCTCGTCACTGCGCTCAAGATGCGCAAGTACCAGATCGATTTCGTTTCGCCGCGCAGCCTGAGCGAACATCCGGTGGACTATCTGCCGTACCAGCTCGTGATCCTCGACGACGTGCCCGCGGGATCGATTACGCCCGCGGCGCAGCACGCGCTCAATCGCTACGTCGCCGACTACGGCGGCGGGTTGGTCGCGACCGGCGACACGCTGCGCGAGGAGAGCCTGGCCGGCGGCGATCTGGAAAAATCGCTGCCAGTGAAGTTCGTGCCGCAGCCGCCGCCGCCGTCGCGTGAGCCGATCGCGGTCTATCTATGTATCGATCGATCGAACTCGATGAGTTACGACTCGCGNNCTCGACGACACTGACCTGGCCGGCGTGATCGCGTTCGATTCGCAGCCGTACGTGCTCGCTCATCTGCAGCCGCTCGGCGAGGATCGCGGCGAGCTCGAGAACCGCATCGATCGTTTGCAACCCGGCGGCGGCACCGACTTCAAGGACGCGCTCGAAATCGCCGAGCGCGAAATTCTTCAGAGCGGCATCCCGGTGCGCCAGGTAATCCTGCTGACCGACGGCGACACCAACCGCCAGTATCACGACCACGACGATCTGATCGCCGAGTTCGCGCGCCAGCACATCCCCGTTTCGACCATCCGCATCGGCCCCGACCTGGCCAACCTCGAATTGCTGCAGGACTTCGCGCAGGCGACCGGCGGAATCTTCTATCGCGTGCAGGATATCGAGAAGCTGCCGTTGCTGCTGGTCGGCTTGACCCGCGAGGCGATGAACCGGCGCAAGTCCGATCGCACGACAGTCGAAGCGGGCGAGGCGTCGGCGATGCTTTCCGGCATCGGCATCAAGGATATTCCGCCGATCGATTTTTTTGCCGCGACGGAGGCCAAGGACGGCGCGCAAGTCACGCTGAAAGTCGCGCGCGCAGACAAATCAGCTCCGCTGCTCGCGTCGTGGCAATACGGACTCGGCCGCGCCACGATTTTTGCGGGCGATCCCGATTCACTGGCGACGCTGAGCTGGATTCGATGGAACCGTTATGCGGAATTCTGGTCGCAGCTCGCGAACTGGACGATGCGCCAGGGCGACTCCGGGATGTTCACGATGCGCGTGCATGGCGCAGCCGACGGATCGATCGCAGTCGAGGCTGAAAAAGCCGATCCCAATCCGGTGGGCAACCTGGTCTGTCGCATCACCGGGCCCGGCCGCGCTGTTGACGTTGCGATGACCGAGGCGGACGCCTCGATCTATCGCGGCGAAATAGGGCCGCTGCCGCGCGGCAAGTACGTCGCGACGCTGATGTTCAAAGCCGGCGATTCCGAAAAAGTCCTCGAGCAGCGCGAGTTCGCGACCGCCGGATCGATTCCCGCCGACAGCGCCGAGCTGCGCCTCAAGCCGCCTAACCTCGAACTGCTGCGACGCCTTTCGGCCGCGACTCACGGCAGTTTCGACGCGACGACCGCCGTCATCGCGCGCCACAGCGGTCAGACCGTGGCGTTCCGGCGCAGCGCGGATCCATGGCTGATACCGCTTGTAATCATGCTGTTTCTGGGCGAAGTTTTCGTGCGCCGCCGCTACCTTGGCGATTGAAATTGACGATGGAGCCGCTGATGAAACTTTCCGCCGCCAATCTCCCTCATCTCATCGCCGCCGCTGCAATGATTGCCGCCGTCGCGACGCCCGCTTTTACTGCGACCTCGCCGCGCGACGCCGACGCTCTCGCCAAAGCCACGTACATCTATATTGCGACGGTTCGCAAAGACGGCAACCAGAGCAAAGCCGTGCCAGTCTGGTTCATCACGACCGCCGACAAGCAGGTGCTCATCGAAACCTCGCCGACGAGTTGGAAGGGCAAGCGAATCAAGCGCGGAAGTCCTGCGATGATCTGGATCGGCGAGCGAACCGGCCCGGCGTTTATCGGAAAGGCGGAAATCGTCACGGACACGAAGTTGCAGGATCAGGTGATTGCCGAATATCCCAAGAAATATCTGCTCGCCCGAATCGGATTCGCACGTCCATCGCGCGCCAAGCTGAATTCAGGCCAAATCGTCGTCATCCGTATTTCGCCGGTGCGCGATTTGCCCGACGGCTTTCAGTCCGCGCCCGGCACTCCCGCGCCAACCCTCGACGAGGCAGCAAAGCCCGCCAGCGCCCACTAGAACGTGTCTTGAAATTGGACCGGTAGTAGTCCAGCATCCTGACCCATGCGTTTAGTCCAACTAACCATGGCATTGGTTGTCGCGACATTACTGGCGAGCGCCAACTGTTTTGCGAGTGATTTTTTCTCGCTGCGCGATCCGGGCGCCGATTTGCTTACCCCCGCGCCCCATCAAATCGACATCGAAGCCGACGACGCCTACATGTTCCTGCTCGGCAACAACACGCTGCGCCGCCGCATCAACTCGTTCCCCGACAGCGCGATCAGCTTGCAGCACGACATGGGCGTCTCGCAGTTGCAGTTGACCGAGACGCTGCTCAGCTATTGGTTCGACAGCGTCAATGCGGTCCAGTTCCAATTCCGCTACTACGGCATCTACGGCAGCAAATTTGAAACCCAGCCGCTGGCGTTTGGCGGCACGATCGTCTCACCGAATCAGAAGCTGAATCCCGGCGGCACGCGATGGTACACGTTCGGCGGATATTACGAGCGCCGCCTGACGCCGCTGTATCAGAACTACGAAGCGAACCTGCCGGAGTTTCTGCAAGGATGGGATACGCGCGCAAAAATCGGCCTCGAGTTCACTTACAACGATTTCCGCATCAACGACGGCTCGCCAAAGTTCAGCCAGGTCTCGCCGTTCGAAGCGCGAATCCGTTTTCACGACAAGGGATTGCCGATACCGGTGATTGGACTCGAGGAGCGTCATCAGATCGGTTACAACTTCGCGTTCGAGGTGACCGCGCAGGGATACTGGGCCAACAAGTGGAACTCCGGCCGCAGCGAGGGCGGGACGGTTTACGATTCTCAGTCCGGCTTCGAGACTCACTGGCGCTTTATTTATTCGAATCCCGACTGGCGCGGTTTCTCGCCGTTTGCCGGATTCAACTACAACTACACGAAGTACACGCAGACTTCCTCGGGCGTGGGTAACTTGCTGCGCGTGCAATTGTACGGTCCCGAACTCGGCTTCAACTGGAGCATCTGAGTCTTCGCGAAGAGATAATCGCTAGCCTCAAGCGCGCCGCGGAGTAGAATCAGAATTGTGGCTAATGACTCCGCATCTGCGCTGATCAAGTGCGCGCTCAACTGCCGATGCCCGGTGTGTCGCAGCGGCGCGATTTTCCAGTCGCACTTCAAAATGAA
>PMOH01000163.1:0-1401 GCA_003161515.1 Deltaproteobacteria bacterium | reverse complement strand
TCAGACGCCGTCGAGATCTTCATTCTGTGCGCGGTGGCATGCGGCAGCGTCCTGCTCTGCTACCCGCTCACGCGCAGCGGATGGACGGTGCTGGTCTATCTGTCAGGCGGGATCGAGCGCCCGCGCCTCCGCACAATCCAGGGCGGCAAAAAATCCGCCTGAAACATGGTGCGCTGCGCGATTTCAGAAACCGGAACCGGCTTCGCGTGCACGAAGCTGTCCGAGGTCCTTCCTCCCCTCGCGTCGCTCACGTCGTCAGGATGACACGTGCGACTCGCGCTGCTCGCCGTCAGGCAAATGCGGCTCGCGCTGCTCGCTTCGTCAGGATGACAAGCCTTTCGCGCGATTCGACCGCGCCGCCAACTTTTCCTGCAAATGCCCCAGACGCTCAGCCGCCGACGCGATCGTCTCGTCGCTCTTCGAAAACGTGAATCGAATCTTCCCGTGACCCAATTCCGCGCGATGGTAAAAGCTTGAACCGGGAACCGCGGCGACGCCGACTTCATCGAGCAGGAAATCCGCCGCCGCGAAGTCGTCCTTGAATCCCAATCCCCCGATTTCTGCGACGATGTAGTAGGCGCCGTCGGGATTGCTGCATTTGAGGCCCGCGCCGGTCAGCGCCGCATACAACGCGGCGCGTTTGCGCTCGTACATCGCGGTCAGCTCCGCATAAAAGGATTCTGGCAATCGCAGCGCGACCGCCCCGGCCTCCTGCAGCGGATGCGGTGCGCCGACGGTTAGAAAATCATGCACCTTGCGAATCGCCGCCGTCAGCCGTTCGCTCGCGATCGCGTACGCCAGCCGCCATCCCGTGATCGAATAGGTCTTCGACAGTCCGCTAATCGTCACCGTCCGCTCCGCCATCCCGGGAAGGCTCGCAATCGAGATGTGCTGCGCGCCGCCATAAATGATGTGCTCGTAAATCTCGTCGGTAATCGCCAGCGTGTCATGCCGTTGGCATAGCGCGGCGATTGCTTCGAGCTCTGCGCGGGTAAAAACCTTGCCGCTCGGATTGTGCGGCGTGTTGATTACGATCGCCTTGGTCCGCGGCCCGAACGCCGCCTCGAGCTCGGCGCGATCGATCGAGAAGTCCGGATCGCGCAGCGCCACGTAGCGCGGCGTCGCCCCGGCGAGGATCACATCGGGCCCGTAGTTCTCGTAAAACGGCTCGAAGATGATCACTTCGTCGCCCGGGTTGATCACCGCCAGCATCGTGGCGATCATCGCCTCGGTCGCGCCGCAGGTTACCGTGATGTTGCGATCGGGGTCGCATGCGATGCCGTTGTAACTGCGCACCTTGTCCGCGATTGCGCGCCGGAAATTCGGCGAGCCGTGCGTGATCGCGTACTGGTTGTATTCCTCGTCGATCGCGCGCTTCGCCGCTTCCTTGATCTCCGCCGG
>PMOH01000367.1:586-5638 GCA_003161515.1 Deltaproteobacteria bacterium | reverse complement strand
ATCGAGAATCAGCGCCAGCAGATTCAACAGATGAAGTCGCAGTCGGAAACCGAGTAATCCCACCGCGCGATCTGACGAAAACCGAAAAAGAGAGCGGCGCCTCAGTTGGCGTCGCTCTTTTTGTTTTTTCAGTAACAGTGATCCTGATTCATCCGGGCTTGCACAGCTTGCATGCTCGCAATCCCGCGTGACCTGCGCATTCGGCATCCGCGAAGATCAGCGCGTCGTTCGGATCGGCGCGGCGCGAGGCCGAGCAGTCGGGCCGGCAGAATATTTTGGTGTGTCGATGTCCCATCACGGCGCGCGACGGCAATCGCAGGTCGCGTCCGACGTCGAAGCCCTCGGCACGCAGCAGTTTGATCTTGTTATCGACTCCGCCGCCGTAGTTGCCGATGGTGCCGTCGGATTTGATCACGCGATGACACGGCACGAAAATAGGAATCGGATTCGTCGCCATCGAAGTGCCGATCGCGCGCTGAGCGTCGGGACTTCCGACCGTCGCGGCGAGCCCGTGATAAGTGATCACCGCACCGGCCGGGACCTTGCGCAGGAAGGTGTACGCGCGGCGCTGGAAGTCGCTCTCGACCAGGCTCAAATCCACCGGACGATCGACCGCGTCGATACCGCCCTCGAACACGCGATCGATTTCCTTCCCGATGCGGCGGACAGTCGGCTCATTCTCGATCAGGTCGAACTTCCTGCGCAGCAGCTCGAGCGTGCGCTCGCCGCCACTTATGAAAAGAAAATGAATCGCCGCGAGACCGCGATCGCTCTCCGCGACCAGCAGCTTTCCGAGCGGTGACGGTATCACGCCGACGCGCGCCTGCGGCCGTCGCAGGATTTTCATCGCGCGCTCGATGCGCGGCCGGGTCTGTCCGATCATCGCGTCGAGCATCCGGTCGTCGATCGGTGGACTATCCTTCATCTGCGAAACTGTTCGATTGCTTTTCATCTTGATCACTCATCTATCCGAAGTTTCTTGAGCGCTTGATAGACACACGCACGCGCGCTTTCGGCCGAGCAATTGAGCGCCGTGCCGATCTCCGCGTATTCGAGCCCCGCGAATTTGCGCATCATCAAGGCCTGTCCCTGCTTGCCGGGCAGCCGCGCGATCGATCGCTTCAAATGAAGCGCGCCCTCGGGGCCGCCGTTGAGATGGTACGTCCCGCGATGCTCGAGCGATTCGCTCTCGCTGTCGGCACTCTCATTCGAGATCACACGGCCGCGACGCATCCGGTCACGCGCGCGGTTGCGGCACAAGTTCGATGCGATTCGAAAAATCCAGGGCCGCAGTCCGTCTTCCGATTGCAGCGTCGGATACGCGCGATAGGCGCGCAACCAGGTCTCCTGGAACAGGTCCATCGCGTCGTCGCGATCGCCGGTCGATCGCATCAGGAAGCGCATTATCTCGCGCTCCATGGTTTTCACCGCGTCTTCGAACGGCGGCGGCAGCTTTAGATTGAAGGTCGGCATCGCGTCGGTCATGCCAGGCTGGCGATCGAGCTCACCAAGTACCACAGCGTGATCGATCCGAAAACCGCGCCGAGGATTTCCTCGAGCAGACACGCCTGCGCGAGCCGGACGCCGTCGCCGATCTCATGATCGGCGACGCGCTCCGCAACTTCGGTGAACTGCGCCTCTTCTATCTGGATGGTGGGTATCATTGTGATGCTCCTGATACCTACAACCCCGCTCGACCCGATTCGTGAATCGGGTCTCGTCGGGAAATCACTTGATTGAATGTGAAACCCTCCGTTGGTTTCACGCTTCCTTGGGCACGGGTGACCCCTGCACCCGGTGAAAAAGTGAAAAGTACTAATCCAAAATGGCGAAGACGCCCTTTTGCTCTCCCTGACATAAATCCGGTTCCCCTTCCCGCTCGGGAAGGGGTTAGGGGTTAGGTTCTTCGCGCGTGCGCGCGACTCCGATTTTTATGGCAGCCGGAATATGCGGGCGGCGTTTGCGATTATGTGTGCGCCGAGAGTGGCGGTGTCGGTGTGGCGGAGGTTTGCGAGGACTTCAAGCGTGCGTGTGACGTACGCGGGCTCGTTGCGTTTGCCGCGGTATGGTTCGGGGGCGAGATAGGGTGCGTCGGTCTCGACCATCACGCGGTCGTCGGGGACGATCGATGCTGCCTCGCGGATTGGCGCGGAGTTTTTGAAGGTGATGATTCCCGAGAACGAAATGCAGAATCCTAGCGCGAGGAACTCGCGCGCGGCATCGGCGTCGCCAGTGAAGCAATGGATCAAGCCGCCACGCGGTGGAATGCCAGCGTCGCGCACTATCTCGACCAGGCGTCGCTCGGCGTCGCGGCAGTGAATGACGATCGGGAGGTCGAGTTCCGCACTGAGCGCGAGATGCGCGCGCAGTGACGCTTCCTGCGCTTCCGGTGGCGAGTGCATGTAGTGGAAATCGAGGCCGCTCTCGCCGATCGCGACGACTTTTTTCGAGGTCGCGAGCGCGCGCAACTGTGCGATTCGACCTGGCGTGCAATCCTTGGCGTCATGCGGATGAACGCCGACTGCGGCGAAGATATTTTCGTGACGCTCGGCGATTTCGACGGTTACGCGATCGTTTTCGATAGGCCCAATCGCACCGACCGAGATGATCTGCGCGACGCCGGCGTCGAAGGCGCGCGCGATTACATTTTCGACATCGTCGCGGAACTTCGCGTCCGCGAGATGGCAGTGGGTGTCGATTACCGTCATGAGATGAAGGTGGCGGCCAATTCTTGCAGGCGCTGCTTTGCGTCTCTGAGTACCGATGTACCGTCGCCTACCAGGATCGTGTCGAAGTCTAGCGCGAACAATTGTTGCACGCTGCGGCGGAGACGCGGCGGGTCGTCCATCACGCGCTCGCGCAGCAGGCTCAAGTGCCCGGGCGGATTGCCTATGACGGCGTCGCCCACGATCAAGGCTTTTCGCGACGGCCAGAGGAACGCGACCTCGCCGGGACTCTTGCCGCTGACGGCGATCACTTCCAGCGGGCCAATCCTTTCGCCTTCGTGAAGTTCACCGTCCAGTAGCGCACCCTGCTTCTTTGCGTATTCGGCGTCTTCGGGATGTATGTAGCATCGGGCACGCGTTCGCTCGCGAACTTTATTCGCTGCGCGCACGTGATTTCGGTTGGTTAGCAGAATACGGCTCACACCGATCCGGACGAGTACGTTCAGCACTTCATCAGTCGGCTCGACCGGATCGATACACAGATTTCCGTCCGGGTGCGGGATCAGCAAGCTGTTGAAGTTGTAGCCGTGCGGCTCGGAAAACCATGACCAGGTAAAGACGTCGCCGAGTATCGTTTCCATCTGAAGCTCCTGCGGGATCTTAATCCTGAGTGAGTGTGAGATTCCAATGCCGCAGCGTTTGGCAGTGCCGGCCTTGTCCGACTATTGATAGACGATGCCGCTACGAGCGGGCGACTTCAGAACCAACACGGAGAGAATTCATGGGTAAACTTGAAAAGAAGGTTGCAGTGATCACCGGGGCGGCAAGCGGAATCGGGCGCGCCACCGCGATTCGGTTCGCGGGCGAAGGCGCCTCAGTCGTGATCGCCGATCTTAATAAAGAAGGCGGCGAGGCGACGGTGAGAGACTGCAAGGAGAACGGTGGCAATGCAGTGTTCCAGATTGCCGATGTCTCGAGCGAGGAAAATATCAAGAGCGCGGTCGATCGCGCGGTGAAGGAATTCGGGCGCCTCGATATCATCTATAACAACGCAGGGCTCGGCGGCGCGGTCGGGCCGCTCGAAAAGACCAGCGCGGAAAACTGGGATCGCAGCTTTTCGATACTGCTGCGCGCGGTCTTTCTCGGCATCAAGCACGCGGTGCCCGAGATGCGCAAAACGGGCGGCGGTTCGATTATCTCAACCGCCTCGATCGCAGGACTGCGTGGCGCGGCCGGCCTGCACGCATACTGTGCCGCCAAGGCTGGAGTGATCAGCCTGACCCGTTCGGCATCGATCGAACTTGCCAAGGACAAGATTCGCGTCAATTGCATTTGCCCGGGCCTTATCGCGACTCCGCTCACCTACAATCGCATTCCGGGCGGCGAACAAACCGCGACGCAACTGTTTGCGGCCTTCCAGCCGTGGCCGCGCACGGGACGCCCTGAAGACATCGCGGCGATGGCGCTGTTTTTGGCCAGCGACGACTCCGAATTCGTCAGCGGGCAGGCGATGGTAGTCGATGGCGGCGCTACATCGGGAATGGGAGCGGGCAACCTGCAGCGAGGCTCGCAGCCGGCGCCGCAGATGCTTGATGACGAATGGGCCGGGCCGTCGTTTCAGATGAAGCGGCCGACTTGATTGAATGTGAAACCCTTCGCGGGTTTCACGCTTCCGCGGCAGGGGTGACCCCTGCACCCAGTGAGAAGCGCAAAATGGCGAGGACGCCCTTTTGCTCTCAGGTTCTTTTTCGGAGGGTTTGGAAGCGGCGTACAATCCGGTATAGAGATTGCCTTTAAGGTGGCGCTGGACGCGGTGGTAAGGGTTGTGCGGTCGTTTTATTAGAAGCCTGTTAAGCGCAAGGCCTATGGGCGTACTCAGTCAGACACTCTTGCCGAGCGGGGGGACAATCACGCGAAGTGAAACGGATAGGGTTCAGGAAAAGATGAATGCGAATCTTTGTTTGATCAGGCTGCCCTGGATGGGCTCGCGGAGGCGCCATATTTTGGCGTCGATTAGAAAATGACCCATGACCAGGCCGGTATAGGCGGCCATGCCTGCTCCCGATCTATTCAGGTGGTCGAATGCCACTAGCACCACTGCGAAGAGAAGAAGGAAGAGAGATAGTACCGTAGCACCACGCTTGCGGTTGCCGGAGACTACAATCATAAAAATGATGTACTGAGCACCATGCGCGATTGCGTATGACCAATAACCTACTAAGTCAGTGGTCGAGATCAGGGTTGGCAGATAGAACATCCATCCTAACACCGTGAAGGTCACAACAGGCAGGGCCGCTCGCAGCCTCGGCGTGGCTAGCAGCACTTTGATAAGCAGCACGGTTGAAGCCAGGAACAGTACAACACTTAGGTCGTAGGCTATAGCCGA
>PMOH01000367.1:0-541 GCA_003161515.1 Deltaproteobacteria bacterium | reverse complement strand
ATCAAGCCATAGTTCTGACGCTGAAAATGATAGAGCTGCCATGAGAAGAAGGCGGTCACTAGAAGCGTCCACGCGACGGTGTTGGTGTAGAAGACCGCAACGCAGCCTAGCGCGAGCATCGCGGGCCAGAGGAAAAACCTTTGCTTGTTCTGACCGATGAGTTTGAAAAAGTCGCGGTCAAAATAGAAGAACGCCGTCGCTCCGACATGCCCGATGCCGGAAATGGCAATAAGAGGAAGCAGGGCAGCCTGGGTGGACGCATCATTTTGCCGGAATAGTGACACTCCAAAGCCAAGCCATATCACCGGCAGTGCGGTCACGAGAGCCAGGGAAGAAAAGAATATTTTCTGCGATATCTTTTTGTGCGATATCGCCGAGTCGACGGTGAAAGATAGAGCGGTGCCAGCAGTAGACATACAAACAATAGACGCCGTTAAATCTGTTTATATGCGAATTACCAACCAAGCAAGCTGTATAAAATAAAAACTCACCGTAGATTGAGTCTCGCCGACAGCGTGGCATCACTTGCCGGAGCCTTCCA
>PMOH01000029.1 GCA_003161515.1 Deltaproteobacteria bacterium | reverse complement strand
ATCGCGCCCGACTGCGCCAGCGCTTCGACGATCAACACGCCCGGCATCACCGGATGCCCCGGGAAGTGTCCAGCGAAGTACGGCTCGTTGAAGGTGACGTTCTTGATCGTTACGACCCGGCCCTTGACCAGCTCGACGATCCGATCGACCAGCAGAAACGGATAGCGATGGGGCANNTATCCAGCGGCTACTTGGAGATCGTGGACTTTTTGGCCGCCTGCGATCCGAAATCCGACGGCTCCGACGCGCCCGGCTGCTCGCTCTGAACGCTGGCCGGCCTTACTGCGCCACCCGCGCCTTCGCCCACCGAGCCGATCGGTACGTGCATCGTGTTGTAACTGCGGATCACCTGGTCGGTGATATCGATATTCGGCGCGCCCCACAGGATCGATCCCTTCTCGAACACCATCGTATAGTTGTCGCGCTCGCCAACTGTGCGGATGACCTGCGCGAGGTCGTGCACGATCTTCGCCGTGACCTCCTGGTCCTTGGCTTGCAGCTCGTCCTTCGAGTCCTTGTAGTCGCGCTCGAAGTTCTTGAGCTTCTCCATGTACTGATCCTGCAGGGACTGGCGCTGATCGGGATTCATCAGCATGCCCTTTTTTTCCATCTCATCCTTGAGCGACTGGACTTCAGTCTGCTGCCGCTGCAGGCGTCCCTCGAGCGAGGTGACGCGCCCCTGGAAGTCAGCCTTGGCGCGCTTTCCTGCGTCGCACTCATTGAGCGCCCGTTGCACGTCAACATAAGCGAACTTGAACTCGGCGTGCGCGGGGACTGCCGCCATCGTCACCGCAAGGAACACACCGAACATCGCACCGATGAACAACCGTTGCCTCATACAGCCCGGAAAGCCTCCTGTTGACTACCTATCTCGCCCCGCGAAGCACATTCGCGCCGCGCCATTCGTTGCCACGTGAAATATACACAATAGTACCGCATCGAGCATCAAATCCAGTTGCGCACGCCCAAATCGCCGTTAACTTGTCGAGAAATCATCAGGCCCGATTCGAGCAGCTATAGCGGCGATCCAGCGCCGACTTCGAACACCGTGCTTTGGTCCGCCGGGCGCGGGTTGATCGGAAAAGCGATATCCACCGCCAGCGGCCCGAACGGCGATTTCCAACGTATGCCGATTCCCGCCGCCGCTTGCAGATCGGTGATGTTGAGCGAATCCTTCAGCCGGAACGCTTGTCCCGCGTCGGCGAATATCACGCCGCGAATACCCAATCCCGACAATATCGGGAATGTGATCTCGTTGCTCAACAGCAATTCCTTGCTGCCGCCGATGTCCTGAACGCTCTGCGGCGTGCCGTTCTGGCTGTATATCGGTACCTGCGGGCCCAATGAATAGAGCTGGTAGCCGCGAACGTCGCCCGGACCGCCGACGCCGCCGGGGAAGAATCTCTCGTAGAGCGGCAACTCGCCGCCGGTCCCGTTCTCCAGGTTGGTCCCGATGCCGAATGTGACTCCCTGCGACACCACGAAGGTCCCCAGCGTCTGGCTCTTGAGGAACGGGTAGAAGTATCTGAAATGCGCGACGCCCTTGATGAACGAGTTGGTGCCGCCGAGCCCGCCGAACTGCATGCTGAGACTTGCGACCGTGCCGGTGCGCGGATCGGTCGGATTATCGACGGTGAAGCGGCGGATCGTCGGCGTGAGTTCGGAAGTCTGCGTGTAGCCCTTGTAGCGCGCAATCTGGAAAGTCGTGAACTGGTTCAGCCCGGTAATTCCGATGCTCTGAAATGAGTAGCCCAGTCCCGCGGTTACGTCCTTCAGCGAAAACGGCCCGATCTTTTTGAAACCCAGTTCAGTCAGCGGATAGGTGGTCGTCAGGGTGAAGCCCGCCGACGACTGGTTGAAGCTGAGCAGGTAAGTTTTGTTGTCGAACAACTGCAGGCCCACGCCCAGCGGAATATCCAGGAACCACGGCTCGGTGTACGAGATACTGTAGTTCTGGAACAGGAATCCGACCTGCGCGTTCGCGACCAGCGATTCGCCGCCGCCGAACAGGTTGGTGTTGCCCAGCGTGAAATTGCCGAACACCGATTGATAGCTGTCGAAACCGCCCGCGACCTGGAACGACGCGGTATTCGCCTCGGCCACGTTCACATCGAGGTTGATTTTGTCCGGCTGCGTGGCCGGCTCGGTCGTGATGCGCGTGTCGCTGAAGAATCCCAGCCGCTGCAAGCGGGTCTGCGAATCGCGGATCAATTCGGCGCTGTACGGCTCCTGCTCCTGCAACTGTATCTCGCGCCGGATTACCTTGTCCGAGGTCTTGGTGTTGCCGCTGATATTAATGCGGTTGATGAGCACCTCGTGGCCCGGATTGATCACGAACACCACGTTGACCCGCTTGTTCGCGTGGACCAGCTGCGTGTGCGGATCGACGTTTACGTACGCGTAGCCGCGGTTCGAGTAGAAATCCGACAGCGCCAGCACCTGCCGTTGCAGTGCCGATCCGCGAAACAGCTGCCCGCTCTTCATCGTCAGCCGCTTGCGCAAATCGCGCCGCGGAAACTTCAGGTTGCCTTCGATATCGAGTCGGCCGACCCGGTACGGCGTGCCTTCATCGATAGTTATTACGATCGTGATTTTCTCGCCGCTGCGGAGTACCTGCGGCGGCGCAATCTGCACGTTGAGATAGCCGTTGTCGTAGTAAAACGCCGTCAGCCGATCGACGTCTTCCTGAAGTTTCTTCTCGTCCATCGCGCCCCATCCGGTGACCCAGCTCAGCAACTTGCTGTAGGTCCGGGTCGCCATGTTGGCCTGCAGGAGCGAAGCCGAAAACGCGTGGTTGCCGACGAATTCGATCTTCGTGATCTGGACCTTCGGCCCCTCCACCACATCGAATTCGCCGAACGCCGTGTTGTCGGGCTGCGGGATCGGCTTGAAGCTTACCTTGGCGTCGGTGTAGCCCGCGTCCGCGTAAATCTTGGTGATGTTGTTGATCGTCTCCTTGACCGCGATCGGGTCGAGAATCACCCCCGGATGCACCTTCATCGCCGCGACGATCTTGTCGTCGTTCGTTCGGATCGCCTTCATCCCGTAAAGCTTGACGTCGGTAATCTGCGGGCGCTCCTT
>PMOH01000300.1:3512-11790 GCA_003161515.1 Deltaproteobacteria bacterium | reverse complement strand
AACTCGCTGCACAAATATGGAATCACGGTGAATGCGATCATGCCGGGCGCGTCGACGCGCATGACCGACACGATTCCCGCGGGCCGCATGCCCGGCGCAACTGGAATTCCGCAGTCGGACAAAGTCGAGGGCACGCCGCGCGATCCCGCCAACGTCGCTCCGATCGTGGTTTTCCTCGCCAGCGACGACGCCGCGAACGTCACCGGCCAATGTTTCGGCGCGTCAGGGTTCCGCATCATGCGCTATCGGCACATCGCGCCCGACAAGGTTCTCTACAACAACGGTCCGTGGAACGTTGACGAACTATTCGAGCGTCTGAAGAACACGCTGCTGGTAGATCTGAGCCAGCCGCGCATGTAGATAAGTCCGCCGTCAATGCGCCTTCGGCCTGGCGGCGGGCGTCTCTCCAAAATTCGCGTCGAGGAAGTTGATAACTTGCGCGGCGTAGCCCTTGGGATCCTCGTAGATCCCATCGCCGTGACCGCCCGACGGCACCGTCCAGATCTGCGCGTTGTAGCGCGCGGCGTCGAAGATCGCCTTGCCGTCCGCGGGCGGAGTCACCTGGTCGTCGCGATTCTGAATGATGAGCAACGCGCAGCCGTTCAAGTTGCCCGCATCAACGGCAGGCGAGATCTTGTCGAGTTTGCGGCCGAACCAGAACTGCGCTTCCCACATAACCGTGTCGAGGAACGCCGGATTCAACCGCAACATCGACGGGCTGCGCATGAATAGCTGCTTGAGATTCGCGTAGGAACTGTCGGCGATGATCGCGGTGAAGACCGGCTGCTCGGCCTGCGCCATGATCACGCCGGCGGCGCCCTCGGAAATTCCCAGCGCGGCGATTTTTGTGAAGCCGTCGTCCATCAACGTGCGCGCAGTCGCCAGCGCGAATTTGCGTTTGAGCATTCCCCAGTTGATTCCGTAAGTGGGGTTGTTGGCGCTATACACTGCGACCACCGTGTAGCCAGCGCCTAGCAAAAACTTCGCGTACGGAATCATCGCCGTTTCCGGCGATCCCGCCGCGGGCACGATCACCACCACTTCGCGCCGCTTGCCCGGGAAATACCATCCGACCACGCTGACCTGGCGGTGGCGGAAGCCGTCCTCTTCGACCACGCCGCAGTCCAATCGCTCCGGCTCCATCCCGAGTGCGACGCCGACGTCCGTCACCGAGCCTCGCTCGAACGACGGTACATGCTGCCCGAAAACGTCCTGCCCCCTGTGGCGCAGGAACTCCGGGTACATCAATGATCGCGCGACGAACCATGCTGCTCCCATCCAAAGCACGAGCGGGACGCCGAGCAGGATAGCGCCGACCCCAAAGATACGCCGCCGCTTGCGCTTGGGCGGCGCCGGCTGAGATTCCGCAGGGTCATTCATCCGCTATGCTTGTGCATGATTGCAGGCGCCACCGCAAGCGTTCGCAAGATTGTTCGCGCCTGCCGCTAGATGGCGCGAAAACCGATCTGCCGCGCCGACTTCTCGAGATTCACGCCGCTCGCGATCGCGTACAGCTCAGACAGGTTGCGCGCGCCGTCCACGCGACGGTCGCATCCGCCGTCACGCAGCCACCGATTGGCCTCGTCAACCGCGAATCGCTCGAAGCCGATCTCGGAAAAACATCGTCCCGGCCGCGTGAGCGCGTTATTCAATTTGCCGATCTCTTCATTAGTCGTGATCAGGATCATCGTCCTGGTGCCTTGGCCGAGGATGCCGTCGGAGATGTTCAGCAGCCGCGACAGGCCTTGTCCGAGAGTTTTCTTCGCGTCGATACTCATCAGCTCGCCGCTGTCTTCGAGAATCAGCAGCCGCCACTTTTCCGGCTGCGACGAATCGTGAAATTCCGGCGCGACATCGGGCGACTCGTGATGCGTCCGCTTTACCAGCACCTCCATCAAGTAGTCGCCACGCTCGAGCAACTGATCGGGATCGATCACGTATTCGAAACGGCACCAGCTTTTCCACGCCCACGCCAGCGCGCGAATCGCCCAGGTCTTGCCGGTGCCGGGTTCGCCATGCCAGAGCAGCAGTTGGCCGTTGTGCCGCGACGGCTTGAATTCCTCGACCAGCGATCCGAGCTTGGATTTCGTCGCGGCGCTGTAATTCCGCGCGACCTCGCTCCAGCTGGCCACGTCGATTTTGCGATTTGTCATTGTCGGTCCCGATTTCGCGAGATGCCAGAACGCCAGCGGCAACACCGGGTCGGTCCCGATCGGAGACGGCGGGAACGCTTTTCGCAAATCGGCGACTATCTTGTCCGTCACCGCGAGATCGGACGCCGCGACCGACACGTCGAAACTGCCGTAGCCCTGGCTCGCCATCACGATCGCGCCGGATTCATTATCGCGGACCACGAGCGATCGAAATTCCAGGTACTCGGACCACAAGATGCGCTCGCCCTTGATCGAATCGGGCTGCAACTGCCCGTCGCTAGCGTCGAGATCGATTCTTCGGACTACTTTCATCCCCGCGGCGCATACCATCGACTGAAATACCGCGGTCGGCAGGCCGTGCTGATCGTCGGCGTCCAGATGCCACGTCACGGCGCTGGCCGGATACGAGTTTGTTTCTCCCACTTTGCGTCTCCTTATTTCTCTTCTTAGACCTGCGAACCGCGCGCATTCTGAGCGCGTCCATGTAATAGGTTCAGGAATTCGCCGACCTGGCATCGGGGACAAAGAACCACCGGATGTAGCTCGGACGGTTTATCTATGAGTGCATCGAAATAGCAGCTACACGCCATCTTAAGCCCGCACCAATCGCAATTCACGCGACGCATCCGCCCGACGTTGCGCAAAGTCTTTTTGGCCATGGGAAAACGTCCTCCGCGGCGATCAAGATTTCAGTGAAGAACCGCAAAACATAGCAACCCGGCAGGACAACGGTTGTCTGGTCGAAGACGGTGATCACGATGCAGAAACCGGCGCTGCGAGCGTGCTTGTGAGCGTTGCGGTCGCCACTTATGCTGCGGTGCAGGAAGGCGACGCTCATGGCTGATTGGGATCCTGAACTCTACAATCGATTCCGTAGATATCGCGCGGAACCGGTCGAGCATATTCTGTCGCGGCTGCAACTTGGCGATGACGAGAAGATCATCGACCTTGGATGCGGCTCCGGCGAGAACACGCTCGAACTGGCGCGACGCAGTGCGCATGGCGCGGCGATCGGCGTCGATGGATCTCCTGCGATGATCGAGGCGGCGCGCAAGCTGATCGACGCTCAGTCCGTTGATCTTCAGCGCCGTGTCTCATTCGATTTGCTGGACGTGCCCCAGTTTCGCGCCGACCGCGCCTACTCGCTGATATTCTCGAACGCCACCTTCCAATGGATTCCCGACCATCGCGCGCTGTTTGCCGCGTGCTTCGACGCGCTCCGCCCCACAGGCACGATCATCGTGCAGATGCCCGCCAATGAGACCGAGACTGCGAAGTTGGAAATCGGCCGGCTTGCGCGTGAAGCGCCGTGGAACTCGATGCTGGGCGGGCGTGAGCGCGCGTTTCACGAAGAACCGCCGGAATTTTACGCTGCGATGCTCGCCAAGCTCGGTTACGATCGCATCGACTGCTATCACCTGACGTTTCATCATCCGATGGATCGGCCGGCCGACGTAGTGCAGTGGTATCGCTCGACCGGTCTGCGTCCGTTTCTCGACGCGCTCCCAAAAGATCGTCACGACGAATTTCTCGGACGTTTAACCGAGCGGCTCAACGCGGCTTACGGCACGTCGGGGCCGATGACGTTCGACTTCAAGCGGCTCTTCATCTGGGCCCGCCGTCCCGGAGCTTAAATGGCTCGCGCGCGCAATCTTCCCGCGCTGGTCGTGCATGGCGGCGCAGGCAACGCGGGCCCTGGCGCCGAGCGGCCGGAGCGCCGCCGCGGGATGATGGCGGCGATACGCTTGGGCGCGAACATTCTTCGCGCCAAGGGCAGCGCGCTCGAGGCGGTGGTCGCGACGGTCACGGCGCTCGAAGATCATCCGCTCTTCAACGCCGGGTACGGCTCTCTGCTCAACTCCGAGGGCAACGTTGAGATGGACGCGTCGGTGATGTTCGCCGAGCCTTTTTCAGACTCCACACGTCGCGGCAAACGCTCTGATCGAACTCATTCACACGACGCTGACTACACCGTCTCGGCCGGCGCGGTTGCGGTGGTCAGCCGCGTGCGAAATCCAATCATGCTCGCGCGCGCCGTGATGGAAAATTCGCCGCACATCCTGATGGCGGGGCCGGGCGCGGAAAATTTCGCGCGCAAGGCCGGTATCCGCCTCGTGCGTCCCGAGGAAATGGTCACCGAACGCGCGCGTGAACGATGGCGCGCACGAAAGCAGCAAGCCGGGATGCTCGAATCCCAGGCCGCCGCTCGCGCCGCGATTGGCCACGGCACCGTCGGAGCAGTCGCCGTTGACCTACACGGCGCGATCGCGGCCGCGACTTCGACCGGCGGCGTCCCCGGCAAACTCTTTGGACGCGTCGGCGACTCGGCGCTGATCGGCGCCGGCACCTTCGCGCACGCGTTCGGAGCCGCATCGGCAACCGGGCAGGGCGAGGCGATCATCCTGACCGCGCTGTGCCGCGAGGCGGTATTGTCGCTCGCCGACGGCGCGCCCCAAGCCGTCGCGCGCGCAGCAATCGCCGAAATGATCGACGCGACAGGCGCCGAGGCCGGAATAATCCTGATCGACCGCCGCGGCAGAATCGGCTACGCGCACAATGCTGCCTCGATGCAGGTGGCGCGCTACGATCCCGCGGGCGGAGTGCAGCATCTATGGCTCGCGCCGATCGCGACGGCCCGCCGTCCGTGACCTTGGAGCAAGTCGCTACATCCGCGCGCCCGAGCCGCGCCGCATTCCTGCGACTCGCGACACTCGCAATCGCGGCGCTATTCGCCTTCGTCGTGCTCGTGCAGGGAATCAGCGCGCCGTTCCAAAAGGACGCGGAGCCGCAATCCGCCGAATGGATTCAAAGTATCGTGCGCGACGGGCACTGGCTGATACCGCACGACGCGTACGGCTACACCGACCGCAAACCGCCGCTCTTCTACTGGCTATCGGCGATCGTGGCGAAGTCCACCGGCGGTACAGTGGACGAAGTTCGCGCGCGCGCCGTGTCCGTCGTGGCAGGCACCGCGCTCGCGGTAAGCGTCCTCGCCTGGACGATCGCGAACGTCGGCGCCACCGAAGGATGGCTCGCGTTTCTGTTCATGCTCGGCACTTACGGATTCGCGTCGCGCGCGACCGAGGCGCTGACCGACATGCTACTCACGCTTCTGCTCTTCGCGGCGTACTCGGCAATCTATCCGATCCTCGATTCGCCGACGCCTGACTTGCCACGCAGGAAAATATTCGTCGGCGTGATGCTCGGGCTTGGGATTTTGACCAAGGGCCCGGTCGCGATTGTACTGTGCGCGCTCGCCGTATCGATGTTTCTCTTGATAGAGCGCCGCAATCCAATCGCACTATTGCGTAATCGATGGCCGTGGCAGGTCGTCGCGATTGCGATTGCGATCGGCGCCGTCTGGTACGTACCAGCGGCGCTCGTCGGCGGTCACAAAATTGTCAGAATCATCTTCGCGGAGAATTTCGGGCATTTCATGCCGGCCAAACTCGGCGGCACCGGCGAGAGTTATCGCCCCTTCTATTATATAGCCGCGCGTCTGCTCGGCGGCGCATTCCCGATGACGCTCCTGATCCTGCCGGCAGCGATTGCCTTCTACACCGGTGAAATTTCCCCGGAGAAGCGCCGCCCAGTGATCTACCAAATCAGCATGTCGCTCGCGGTGCTGATGTTTTTCTCGATCGCGAGCGTCAAGCGCGACGACTATATTCTGCCGGCGCTCCCGGGCATCGCGATTTTGTGCGCGTCGGTGTTCACCTTGGACTTTCGCGCATTGGCGTCGAAGTTGCGCGACGTTGTGGTCGCGATCTATGTGGTGGGTCCAATTTTCGTTTTCGCCTCCTTTCTACTCTTCCCCAGCCACACAACGCACTTGAACCTTCAATCGAGCGACGCCGCTTACTTATCGACCCTTCGTCTGCACGCAAAAACGATGATCCAAATGGTTGTTCTTACGACCGTCATGTGGCTGCTCGCGCTGGTGACCGCGGCAGTCGCAATCTTTCGCGGACGCGCAATTGTCACAGGGACTGCACTTGGCGTATTCGCGGTGGCTGGTAGTTTGTTCCTGACCGCGGGTTTGCGACCGGGCTTGGCGGTCGAGCGCAGCATCAAGAGTTTCGTTCCGACTATTGTCGATCACGTCAGAGCCGATCAGTTGTGCATCCCGGCCGGCATCAACTATGAGCTGTCGTACTACTACGGCGCTGCGGTGCCCGATATCAGCAATCCTCGATGCAATTATCTGATCGCGACACCGCGCGAGCTCGACGCGATGACACCCGACTATCGCGCGCGCCTAAAGCCGATCGCAAAGTCCGATCTGATCGGTGGCGGCGGACCGCCGGCGCTATTTGAAATTTCTCCCAAAGCCGCTAAATAGAAAGCGATGGCTGATCCTACCGAACAGGCTGAACACGCGATTAGCGCGCTGATGCGCTTCATCGTCTCACTGATCATCCCCCTGTGGGCCCTCGCGATGCTCGCCCTCGGCATCGAATACCGCTCAATTTGGTGGCTTGGATGCGGGGTGGTAATCGGCGCGATCGGCCTCCTGTTCATGGTCGGCAACCCCCTGGCAAAGCCGGCACTCGACATCCGCGAAAGCTGGCGGAAATAAAGACGGGGCTGCGCGCCCCGAACCCGCGGCAGGGGTGACCCCTGCACCCAATGTTAAGAAAAGAGCTGGACACGAGCCCGCTTCGCGTCCTCGCGCCCAAACTTCCTAACAGGGCGTCAGCCCGCATCCTTGCTTTCCGAATACTGGGTGCAGGGGTCACCCCTGCCGCGGGTTCGGGGCGCGGAGCCCCGCTCTTATCCTGCTGATTTGCGGGCGCTCCCCGGGCAGGATATTCTTTAGATCCGATGCCGATTTTTGAGTACGAATGTGCGCGATGCGGGCTCGTCAGCTCGCACGTGGTGATGGGTTCGTCGCGTCGTCGCGAGCGTTTGGGCTGCCCGCAATGCAAGTCGGCGCGCTTGCGGCGCGTGATGTCTTCGTTCGCGGTGGTCGAGAGCGAAGCGTCGCGGCTGGCGAGCTTCGACGCGTCGAAGCCGCGCGATGATTCGTACTATCGCGACTCGCGCAACGTCGGGATGTGGGCGAAGAAGCGGGCCAAGGAGATGGGCGTCGATCTCGGATCGAAGTTCGAGGCGACAGTCGAGAAAGCTCGCAGCGGCAAGCTGATCAAGGAGATGACCTGAGGCGGCACTATGGCGGACGAAAAGGATCGGCTGGGGAGCAAGCTCCACGACGTCGAAAAGGCACGCGAAGATCAGTGGGCACGGCAGAGTGACGAAAAATTGCTCGAGCAAATGCGCGAGCGGTTGCACAAGCACGCGTGTCCGCAATGCAAGCAGTTCCTGGTGGCGAAGACCGAAAACGGAGTACACCTGCACGCGTGCCCGGACGGGCATGGCGCGTGGCTGGACGCATCGGCGTTGAAGACGGTGTTGAAGGAGCACAAGTAATTTTTCGTTTCGCTGATAAACCGCGCGAGGATTTAAATTAAGCGTTGCTTAAGCGAAAATACCCACCGGTGAAGCGATTCTTCTTGACAGCTTGGTCCAGTCCAACTAATCAAGACTCGGTAACATCACATGTATCTTAATTTTGGCGTGCCGCTCGCCCTGACGATCATCGGGATCGGCTTCGTGGCGCTGATGTTCGGGCTGCAGAAGCTGCTGGCGCCGCAAAATCCGTACGATCGAAAGTTGATTCCGTACGAATGTGGCGAGCCGCCGACCGGCCGCGCGTGGATTAATTTCAACGTCCGTTTCTACCTGATCGCGCTGATTTTCGTGGTGTTCGAGGTCGAGGTCGCGTTCGTTTATCCGATCGCCGCCGTTTACCTCGACTGGGTGCGCTCGGGCCGCCGATGGTACGCGCTCAGCGAGATTTTAGTTTTTCTGCTGATCCTGTTCGTGGGCCTGGTTTATGTTTGGGTCAAGCACGACCTCGAATGGATCAAAAAAGTTCCGGTCGAAACCGAGGTTTGATTTTTTATGCCCTTGTTGAACACGCTTCCGGACTACGTTTTGACCACCAAGACCGACGAGCTGCTGAATTGGATGCGCAAGTCGAGCATCTGGTACATGCTGTTCGGCCTGGCTTGCTGCGCGATCGAGCTGATGCATACGGGCGGCCCGCGCGCCGACATCGATCG
>PMOH01000300.1:2733-3419 GCA_003161515.1 Deltaproteobacteria bacterium | reverse complement strand
CGTCCCGAGGCGCTGACCGAAGGCCTGCTCAAGCTGCAGGAGAAGATGATGACCGAGCGATGGCTGGTGCGCTCGCCCAACGGCAACGGCAATGGCAAGCAGGTGGCGGCTGCCTGATTAGATGGAGTCGCTGCAAATACTCGAACGGGTCAAGAACAAGTTCGCGGATCGCGTGCTGGAAATATCCGAGAAAAAGCCGGATCCGTTTGCGGTGATTGACCCGAAGGCGGTCGTAGAGATCGGGCGCTTCATGAAAGAGGATGCTGATCTTGCGATGGACTGTCTTTCCAACGAGACCGGAGTCGATTACAAGGACCGCATCGAGGTGGTCTATCACCTGTTCTCTTACTCGAAGCGGCACACTGCGGTGTTGAAAGTGAAGCTGCCGCGCGACAACCCGAGCGTCGCGACGCTCGAGGGTCTGTGGAAGTCGGCGAACTGGATGGAGCGCGAAATTTTCGATCTGATCGGCGTGACCTTCGAAGGGCATAGCGACATGCGGCGAATCCTGATGCCGGAAGACTGGATCGGCCATCCGCAACGTAAGGATTTCGTCGAGCCGGCCGAATACCACGGAATTTCAACAGTGAGAGAGAGCCCGATAATCCGGCTCGACACCAAAAAGAAATGAGCACGCTGCACACCGAAGAAATGACCCTCAACATGGGCCCGCAGCATCCGTCAAC
>PMOH01000300.1:2465-2701 GCA_003161515.1 Deltaproteobacteria bacterium | reverse complement strand
ATTGCCGAGAAGGTCGGCTACCACGGCTTCATGCCGTACACCGATCGCGTCGATTACGTGTGCGCGATGTTTACAAACCAAGGTTGGGGCATGGCGTGCGAGAAGCTCGCGAACATCGAAGTGCCGCATCGCGGCGAGTACTGTCGCGTGATCGCCGCGGAGTTCAATCGAATCGCGTCACATCTGTTGTCGGTCGGCGCGATGGCGATGGATATCGGCGCGGTGACGCCGTTCAC
>PMOH01000300.1:1222-2358 GCA_003161515.1 Deltaproteobacteria bacterium | reverse complement strand
AACGTCGGCGTCATCACGCCCGAGGAAGCCGTCAACTACAACCTGGTCGGCCCGAACCTGCGCGCGTGCGGAATCAAGTGGGACATCCGCAAGGACATCCCGTATTCGGTATATCCCGAGCTCGAGTTCGACGTGCCGATTGGCGACGGGCATTGGGGCAAGCTCGGCGACTCGATGGATCGCTACGTGGTGCGGATTCGCGAGATGGCCGAGTCGTCGAAGATACTGCGCCAGGCGCTGCAGAAGATTCCGAGTGGGCCGGTGCTCGCGAAAGTCGCGCGCAATTTCAAGCCGCCGCACGGCGAATGCCAGATTCGGCTCGAGAGCGGACGCGGCGACATGGGATGGTACGTCGTTAGCGACGGCACCGGCTACCCGTGGCGCGTGCACGTGCGCACCGGGTCATTCGCCGCGATGGGCATCATCCAGAAGCTGAGCGCGGGCCTGATGATCGCGGACCTCGTCACTCTGATCGCCAGCCTCGACGTGATCGCGCCGGAGATCGATCGCTAATCCTCGATGGAGACACTGGTACACAACCTGATCGCGTCGGGCGCGTTCGGCAAAAACGCGTCGCCCAGCATGGTCGCGGCCCTCGTCGTGTTCATCATGAGCGCGGTGGTCTTTCTTGGCGTCGCGTTTCCGTTTGCGGGAATCGTCAGCTGGGCCGAGCGCCGCGTATGGGCGCGAATCCAATCGCGCGTCGGACCAAATCGCGTCGGTCCGCAAGGCTTCCTGCAGTGGCTGGCGGACGGCGTCAAGCACGTCTGCAAGGAAGACATCATTCCCGACGAATCAGACGCGCCGCTGTTCAAGATGGCGCCGTACCTCGTGATGCTTGCGTTCACGCTGCCGTGGGCGGTGATGCCGTTCTCGTCGTCGCTGATACTGGCGGACCTGAACGTCGGCATCCTCTATATGACGTCGGTCACCGCGCTCACGGTGGTCGGCGTGCTGATGGCGGGATGGGCGTCGAATGACAAGTGGTCGTTGATCGGCGGAATCCGCTCTGCGGCGCAAATAGTCAGTTACGAAATCCCCGCGGGGCTTTCGATTTTTCCGGTCGTGCTGATGACCGGCACGCTCTCGATGCAGGGAATCATCCGTGCGCAGGGCTGGGCCCCGCAGCATTGGTT
>PMOH01000300.1:0-1212 GCA_003161515.1 Deltaproteobacteria bacterium | reverse complement strand
AACCGGACGCCGTTCGATTTGCCGGAAGCCGAGTCGGAACTGGTGGCGGGTTTCGCGACCGAGTACAGCGGGATGCGTTACTTGTTCTTCTTCATGGCGGAATGGGGAAACTTATTTATCATCGGCGCGATCATCGCGACCTTGTTCCTCGGCGGCTGGCAGTTCCCGCACGTGACGAACAGCGTAGTCGCGATGAATATACTTCAAGCGATCACATTCAACGTCAAAGTACTATTCCTGGTGTTCGTCTCGATGTGGATACGCGCAACGCTGCCGCGAGTGCGGATCGATCAGCTAATGACTCTTTGCTGGAAATACTTCGTACCAATTTCGTTTGTGAATATGATCGGAACCGCGGTGTGGGTAGCTATTTGGCCCGACGGCAACTCACTAATGGGCTATATCATGTTGGCGGGAGCGATCGCGCTCGGAGCAGTATTCACTCAGCGGGTTATATACTATCTCAGGCGTTCGCGGATGGAAGTTTACTTCAATCCGACTATATAGAGGCTATTGATGAGCGCGGTTTCGGAATACGTAGGAAATATAAAAGAAGCAGTCACGAGCATCTTCGAGGGCATGGCGGTGACGGCGTCGCATTTCATGCGCAAGCCATACACAGTGCAATATCCCGATCGGATGCCGGTGCGCGTGCAGGACACGCTGCCGTTCCGCTACCGCGGAATTCTCGAAGTCGATCTCGAAATCTGCACCGGATGCCTGGCGTGCGAGCGCGCCTGTCCGATCGATTGCATCGTGATCGTGGTGGACAAGGACCCGCAGACGCGGCAGATGCTGCTGTCGCAATTCGACATCGACATCGCGAAGTGCATGTACTGCGGGCTTTGCAGCGAGCCGTGCCCGACCGGATCGATTCATCATACGACGGAGTTCGAGGGCGCCGACTATTCGCTCGAGAGTTTGATTCGACGCTTCGTCAAGGACCCGGTGATGGCGTACAAGCCTAAGAAGGGTCCCGAGACCGATCCGCAAATCGCGCCGATCCTGAATCGTGGCATGACTTACCTCGATCAATGGGCGCAACCCGGCGGCGAGAAGCCGGCCGAAGAAGAGCCGGCGTAGCGCGCGCGGCCTGCAATCCGGGGAAGTTATGCTCGCTCAGGTAATATTCTATGCGCTAGCTGCGTTGACGGTCGGATCGGCGATGTTAGTAGCGTTCTCGCGCAACATAGTTTATTCGACTTTCGCACT
>PMOH01000128.1 GCA_003161515.1 Deltaproteobacteria bacterium | reverse complement strand
TCGACGCGATCCAGGACGGCAAGTCGATGGTGCAGCACTACGTCGATCGCAAGCACGGCAAGGAGCCGGTTGAATACGATCATCCGCTGCTGGAGCCGGTGTTGCGCGATACTTACGGCGTGATCGTGTACCAGGAACAGGTCATGCGCGCGGCGCAGGCGCTGTCGGGATACTCGCTCGAGCAGGCCGACATTCTGCGCGCCGCGATGGGCAAGAAGAACAAAGCCGTCATGGAAAAAGAGCGCGTGCGGTTTATCGACGGCGCGAAAAAGAACGGCGTCAACGCGGCGCTTGCCACGTCGATCTTCGAAAAGATCGAAACATTCGCGTCGTACGGCTTCAATCGATCGCACGCCGCCGCGTATGCGCTGACCACCTACACCACCGGCTACCTGAAAGCGCACTACCCGCACGAGTTCATGGCGGCGCTGATGTCGCTCGACATGGACGACGTCGATAAGACCTACAAAAATATCGCGGCACTGCGCGATATGAAGATCGCGATCCTGCCGCCCGACGTGAACCAGAGCCGGGTGAAATTCGCGGTCACCGATGGCGCGATCCGCTTTGGCTTGGCCGCAATTCGCGGCGTCGGCAGCAAGCCGGGTGAAGCAATCGTCGCGGAGCGCGAGGCCAACGGCCCATTCGAGAGCATGGCGGATTTTTGCATGCGCGTCGGCACGCAACTGATCAGCCGCCGCGTGCTCGACGCGCTGATCAAGTGCGGCGCGTTCGATTCGGTGAGCGCAGTGCGGTCCGCGCTGATGGCCGAGGCCGAGCAGGCGATAAAGCTCGCGCAGAAGGCGCAGAGCGACGCCGAGAAAAATCAGATCGGCCTGTTCGGTGGCGCAGTCAAAGTGCCCAAACTGGCGGCGCGCGAGCCGATTCCGGAATGGGACGCGCGCGAGAAACTCAAATACGAGAAGGAAGCGCTCGGCTTCTACATCACGGCTCATCCGCTGGACAAGTACGAACGCGAGCTCGCGCGAATCAGCAAAGTCACGACCGCTCATTTGTCTTCGGCGCCGGACGGCAGCCCGGTGCAGATAGCCGGCGTGATCCACGCGGTGAAACTGAAGAACAACAAATCGGGCAAGCGCTACGCGACCTTCTCGCTCGAGGATCGCGACGGCGCGGTCGAGGCGATCGCGTGGTCGGAGACGTACACGAAGTTCGAAGCGATAATCATGGGCGACGAGCCGGTGGTCGCGCGCGGCAAGCTGGACGTGGACGACGAGCGCGCGCAGATTATTTTAGAAAGTTTGACTCCCCTGGATTCTGCTCTGCTTGAATCGATCCGCGAGGTGCGGATCACGGCGCCGATGAGCCGCCTCGCGAACGGCGGCCTCGACGCGCTGAAGTCGATGCTCGCGCGGTACCGCGGCAAGTCGATGACCTATCTGCATTTAGGCCTCGACGACGGCCGCGAAGCAGTGATGCTGCTAGGCGACAGCTACCGCGTGACCCCGACGGAAACCTTCGTCGCCGAGCTGGAGCAAATCTTCGCGCCCGGCGCGGTGGAATTGCGCTAGCTATTCCTTTCTAGTCTCCGCATTACTGCCACAATGACGATTAACATTGCGCCCTGAGTCCCCTCTCAGGCCGCAGAAATCAAAACCCTTCTCAGCTATCTGGACATGACCGACCCACTCTGAGGCCCCCATAAGGTGTTCGGCCTAGTCGGGAGAGTGTGATGAGTGTTGGCGTCGCGGCGTTTCAGATTTCCTTCCGAGAAGCCGCACGCAGTCGAAAATGGCAAAAAGCCCCGTAAACCGCCGAAATTGAGCTGTTTTGTAGATCCACAAAACATCCGCAAGTGTACCCGATGGAAGCACTCTGGTGACCTGCCACATCAATTCGCTGCCAGACGGTCGCTGCGCACCTGTCCTTGTCGTGCGCGCAGAAAAGACGTCGAATAAATGCGTCACGGTAATTGATTAAAGGCACATGTATATTTCTAGTCTGAGATTCGTGCGACATTAAAAATTAATCTTATTACACCTAATACATCCGTGTTCTTAACACACATAAAATAGACATCAGATTTTAAAATCGTGCAACTATAAGAAGCTCAGTAGCACGCACGGTGAGCGCGTGAATGGGTGTTTTCTGTCGAAACTGTTTGGAGCCGACTCGGCGAGGTGTCCAGCCGTGGTCGGGAGAGTGTGGCGTCGCGGCGGTTCAGATTTCCTTCCGAGAAGTCGCACGTAGTTGAAAGTGGCAAAAAGCCCGTAAACCGCCGAAATTGAGCGGTTTGTAGATCCACAAAAAATCCGCAAGTGTACCCGATGGAAGCACTCCGGTGACCTGCCACATCAATTCGCTGCCAGATGGTCGCTGCGCACCTGTCCTTGTCGCCGAGCGCGATCGGTCGTGTCTGCGAAACGTAAACGCAAGGAGAACGGGCGTTCCGGCCATTGATGCAATCCCGCGAGACAAGTGCCGAAGAGAATGAAATGCAAATGGACCACTAGTGAGGCTAAGGCGATGGTGAGGGTGAAAATATGTGATTTCTGTGAGATGAACTCTGCATTGCGATTGAAAAATGTGAGGTATCCGAGTAGCATCGGTACATACACTATTCGCTCCGGATGGGCGGGCGCGGAGGCCCCCTACAATGGAATCAAATGGAAAAGCTTTAGTAGATTTTTGGCCTTGGTGCGCTGAGAAAGGGTTGCTGAACTCAAACACTGCGTCGACGCTGCGGGCGGCCTGCGCGCAGGTGCTGAGCAGCGTACTAGAGGACGACTGGGAAAACGCCGATGTCACCGCAATGGATCCAGACGCCCTATTTTCGAGATTCCAGAATAAACGGGGCAAAGATTTCAAGCCGCAGAGCTTGCGCGCCTACGGGCAAAGGTTCCGCCAAGCGCACAGTCTCTTTCTAGAATACATCAAGGATCCTGCGAACTGGAAGTTTACTGGTCGAGACCGTTTGACCAAGAGCGAGCGGCCAACAGTGAAATCGAGGCGTGACCCTGCGCGCGGATGGCGAAACGAAGGGGATGCGGAGCGGCAAGATGGGTTGATTCGATATCCATTCCCGGTCAGGAAGGATTTGTCGGCAACTCTCTTTCTGCCGGGTGATCTATCGCCGGCGGAGGCGAAGCGCCTCACTACATTTATTCTGACGCTGGCTATTTCAGAAGACGCCGAGCCGGCAGCGGAATGAACTAACATCGTGACGCACAACGCGTAGGATGCCGCTTCTCGCGGAAGCTCAATCAAGATGGCCAAGTCTTCCCTCAGATATTCGAGCGACCGAAAAGCGCTGATCGCGGCAGCTCGAAACAAAGGGAAGACAACACAGGAAATTGTCGTGATTCTGACTAGGGGATCAAGCCACGCCGAGGTGCGTAGTTTTGCTGAACAATGGGCGCACGAAGTAGGGATCAGCCAAGCTGAGTTTGTGCGTATGGCTGGTCGTCGCTCTTGAGCGCTTCCTCTAGATTTTTGAACGCTCGGCGCTCAATCTGGGGAAGTCTCCGTTTCGCGTCGCGGAGCTGACGAGGGGTTAAAGCGAGTTCGGTTTTAAGAAGTTGATCGAGCTCCGGCGAAATCTTCAATCCAGTTTCGGAGGGGTCGATGATGTCCCAGAATCTGGGTACGTCACGTACCTTCATATGAACATCAGGAGACTCGTCGGGGAAAACTTCTAGTCCGCAGACATGCCGCAGCAGCGATTCAGCTCGGCGAGGTTTACACCACTGAAGGACGCTATCAATGATCTCGAAGGCGCGCTTGTTGTCAGATATCTCGCGCAGAGGCGGAATGATCAGATCGATTAAAAATTGGCCTCTCTCGGTGGGAATCAGCGTTGTCTTTAAGATGAACCCGTTCCGGGCAAGCTCGTCGAGGTCTTGGCTAATCTGCTGACTATACGGACCGTCCAGATATCTGAAAAAGCGAAAGTGAGGTCCAACTAGATTGGCGCGTCTCAAATTGAACTCGACAAGAAACGTGGTTCTTTGGACCTTGGTTCGACTGGAGGACGATCCAGACTTTCTCAGAATGTAAAGCAGCAGGACTGCGTCCAACCTCTTTTCTCGTTCGCGCCTCATCAACAATCATCATGGCATCTTGATGCCGAAGAGCAAACGGGAGCCAGTCAAACTCCAGAATCGCTCTGAAACAGAACAACTTATTGAGACTCAGCAATCCGCTGATGGCGTACCTCAGGTTGGCGGTATCTGATAGGATTGGAGTCGTAGATTTCGCTGCTATTGAGGTAATCACCTGGCTAAGTCCTACGACGTTGTTCACGAGAATCACGAGAGCGCTGTCCTGGTTGGGATCGAACTTGGTTCCGAGGCGGGAATCGGCAGCGAAGAATCGCTCGACGAACTGAAAGCATTGACGGAGAGCGCCGGCGCTGAAGTTGCCGGGGTTGTTCGGCAACGGCTAAAGGCGCCCGATCCGCGTACTTTTATCGGCAAGGGCAAGGCCGGCGAGGTGCGCGAGCTGGCGCAATCGAAGGGCGCGTCGCTGGCGATTTTCGACGACGCGCTCAGTCCCGCGCAGGCGCGCAATCTCGAAAATGAACTCAAGATTCGCGTGATCGATCGCAGTCAACTGATTCTCGACATCTTTGCGCAGCGCGCGCACACGCTCGAAGGTAAGCTGCAGGTCGAGATCGCGCAGCTCAGTTATTTGCAGCCGCGGCTCACCCGGCAATGGTCGCATCTTTCGCGCGTTCGCGGCGGCGGCGCGGGCGGTGGCGGTGTTGGTACGCGCGGACCCGGTGAGACGCAGCTCGAAGTTGACCGACGGCGGCTGCGCGAACGGCTCACTCGGCTCAAAGTACGCTTGGGACAGGTCGAGCGCACGCGCACGATTCAACGACGGCGCCGGCTCGAGGTTCCTTTTCCGACCGTCGCGCTGGTGGGATACACGAACTCCGGCAAATCGACGCTGATGAACTCGTTGACCGACGCCGGCGTCGAGGTTGCCAATCGTCCGTTCTCGACGCTCGATCCGACGATTCGGCGGCTCAAGCTGCCGAGCGGGATGAACGTGATGCTGGTCGATACGGTGGGATTTATCCATCGGCTGCCACACATGCTGATCGACGCGTTCAAGGCGACGCTTGAGGAAGTTCGCACCGCGACGATGCTGTTGCATGTCGTCGATGCGAGCTCGCCGCTGGCCGCAGAGCGTATGACGATCGTCGATGAAGTGCTGCAGGAAATCGGCGCGGGTGCAGCGCCGCGAATCGTCGTGATGAACAAAGCCGACCTCTCCGAGCACGGTGCGAATCGAAACGGGGCGCATGACGCGGTCTCGATCTCGGCGCTGAAGGGCGAGGGCCTCGGCGATTTGCTCGGCGCGATCGAACGCCATCTCGGCGGCTCGCGCGAGGAAGTATCGGTCACATTCCCGGCCAAGCGCGGCGATTTGGTGGCAATGGCGCGACGGGACGGAGAAGTGCTAAGCGAGGAATATCGCGACGGCCTGGTTTCGGTGCGGGCCCGCGTGAGCGCTCATGTAGCGGGGCGCCTGCGCAAGGCTGCGGACGCCGCAATCTGAGTCGCGTTGAAACCGAATCACGATGGCAGCGCCTTCACATAGCAGCATCCGGCCCCGTCCAGCCGCGCCACCCGCGCCCTCGTACGGCCATCTGCTGAATTTGCCGAACTTCCTGACTATGTGCCGGATCGGGTCGATTCCCGTCTTTTTGATATTTCTAACGCGGCAGCGATACACAGAAGCGCTGTATGTATTCGCCGCGGCAGCGGTAACCGACGGACTCGACGGCGCGGTCGCGCGATGGTTTGACCGGCGCACCGAATTGGGTGCGTTCCTCGATCCGTTCGCCGACAAGCTGATGCTGGTGTCGGCATTCGTGGTGTTGACGATCCACGGCGACTTGCCCGGCTACCTGCTGAGCGTGGTCATGATTCGCGATATCGTGATCGTCGTCGGCTACCTGATGATTTCGTTTTTCACCGGCGAGCGCGTTCCAGTGCGGCCGAGCTACCTGGGCAAGCTGAGCACGTTCATGCAACTCGGATGCGTGATCGCGGTGCTGGCGCGATTGGGAAATTACTGGCCCACAGATTTCAACCGGCTGCTGATCGCAACGGTCGCAGTCACCGCGGCGTCGTTCGTACATTATATGTATCGCGGGCTGGTGTGGCTGAGATCGCGCGAGCCGCAGATGTTCGAGTAGGCAGGGGAAGGGTAAATCACTTATTTAATGTGAAACCCCTCCTGGGTTTCACGCTTCCCTGGGCACGGTTAAACCCTGCACCTTAGAATTAATCGCAAAATGGCGAGGTCGCCATGTTGCTCTAGGGTTCTTTTTCCTGAGTCATTCTCTTCTTGTGTCATTCCGTCCTTGTGTCATTCAGAGCGAAGCGAAGAATCCCGGATCCTTCCCTACCTCTCCCTGCGGGAGAGGTCGTGCGGCGACACCTGTGTCGCGCACGGGTGAGGGCGCTCGCATCCAGCTCGAAGCTGACGCCCTCACCCGCGCCGGAGGCGCGTTCTCTCGGGGGAGAGGTTAGGAATCAGACAATCACTTTGGCGGTGCGGAGTTCATCTACCTGGCTGCGTTCGATTCCGGCTTCGCGCAGGATTTCGTCGGTATGTTCGCCGAGCTTGGGCGGCACTCGCCACATCTTCATCGGGGTTTCGGAGAAGCGCGCGCCGGGATTCACTGCGCG
>PMOH01000263.1 GCA_003161515.1 Deltaproteobacteria bacterium | reverse complement strand
CATTCGAAGCGCAGTTTGATCCCCTTCTTGTTGGCGAGAATCGAATTGAACGCGAGGTTCTGCCGAATCAGCTCGGCCATATTTACCGGATGCAATTCAAGTTGCAGCCGGCCGGCATCGATCTTCGAATAGTCGAGCATGTCGTCGATGAGCGTCAGCATGTAGTCGGCCGAACTCGCCACACGAGAGAGCAGCTCGCGGTTCTCCGCACTTAGCGAGTCGGCTAGCTCCTCGCCGAGCAGATCCATTACTCCGACGATGACGCCGAGCGGATTGCGCAGGTCGTGCGCCGCCATTCCGAGCAGTTGGTTTTTCTCGCGGATGACGGCTGACAGTTCCGAATTTCTCCGCGCCAGCTCGCGTTGCGTATTCGCCAGCTCGCTGTTCAAGCCCGCGAGCGCCTGCACGATACGAATGTTGTCCGGCGACTCATCGCCTTGATCCGCGCTCTTCGAGCCGAATGTTTCAGGTTGTTGCTTGTTGTCCAGGAAAGTCCTCGCAATCGGAGTAGCAGCAACAGTCATGCCGCCACAAAACTCAAAACTAACGCCGTCGTAATCGCCGCGATGTTTCAAACAAGGACACGCCATGGGATCCCGCAAGACCCCGCGCAAGTAACGGGAATCGAAAATTGGTGGAGGCGGGGGGAATTGAACCCCCGTCCGAAGGCCTTCCGGCGACGGCCACTACACGCTTAGTCTGCGAATTTTAGCTCGCGCCCGGGACGCCCACAGACGGGCTTTCCTGACGCCAGCCGGCTGAAGTTTCGGTACGCCGCCCAGCCGGTGAACTGCGGTTCCCTAGCCCACTAAATGACGCCCCGACCCGCTGCCATGGGCGAGTAGCGGCGGGACGCTAGCGGCCCTTAGGCCGCCAGAGCGTAACCGTTATTGTCTGCGGGTAAATTTCGCAGTCTGCCAGTTTTACGGGTCGACAGCACCCGGCGTGCGACCATGGCCATGTTGTCTTCGTCGAATCCAGTTCGCCCCCACGATTGTGGGTCTTCCATCGAGGCCAGTCTTGAAAACGGTTACTACATCCAATCTAAGGCCCAGCGGCCGCGTTCGCAACCATCCCCACGTGCCCCTTATCTGCATCGCCGAGTGCGGATAAACTCACCCTGATATGGCGGGCGATTCTCATACTCGCAACGGCAAGCCTTCCGCCGACGGATTCGAGCTGGTCGTCGACAACCGCAAGGCTCGCCACGACTTCTTCATCGAGGAGACGCTAGAGGCCGGCCTCGCACTCACCGGCACCGAGGTCAAATCGCTGCGGGCCCATCGCGCAAACCTGCGCGACAGTTATGCGCGCATCAAAAACGGCGAGGCGTTCCTCGAGAGCGTCCACATCGGCGCCTACGCTCCCGCCGGCCAGTTCAGCCACAAGGAAACGCGCCCGCGAAAACTCCTGATGCATCGTCGCGAGATCGATAAGCTGTGGGGACGCGTGCGCGAGAAGGGCTATTCGATCGTCCCCTTGAAAATCTATTTCAAAAACGGGCGCGCGAAGGTCGAGCTGGGACTGGCCAAGGGCAAGCACTCGTATGACAAGCGCGACGTGCTTGCGCGTAGGGCATCCAATCGGGAAATCGAACGCGCGCTGAAAGGCCGCAACCGCTAAACCGCTGATTTACCTCTCCCCGCGGGAGAGGTCGCGCCGAGTCTTCGAGGAGCGGGTGAGGGCGCTCGCATCCAGCTCGATGCCATCGACCTCACCCGCCCCGCTCNNCGCTCCGGAATTCGACGACGCTCTTCGACAGATCGGCCGGCGTAGTGCCAACGCGTCCCAGCACGCGCGCGACGGTGTCATGAAATCGCGTCGGCTTGATCGCAAAACCTCGCGACTCGGCGAACGCGCCTTTCTCATTCAGAAAAAACTTGCGATTCAGTGCGTACAGTACCAGCGTCATGAAACCCGCTCCGCGAAACAGGCATCCCGCGACGTACATGACATCCGCGCGCTCGGCCGGCTTCGCCGCGATCGAAATTTCGAATTCCGCATCGAACAGATGCTTGTTCACGGCAGCCGTACGAAACTTTTCGGGATATTCGTGCACCAGCGATTTGAGTTGTGCGATCGCATTCGCCGGATCGTAGAGCGGACGGCAGACGTGAACCTCGCCCGCATAAATCTGGATATGAAATCCGAGCGGATGACCTAGCTGGTAGATGCTGCGTGGACGCCCGGCGATGCAATCCTCAATCGCGTCGCGCACCGCGCCAATTTCACGGTAAAGAAAATCGACGTGATTGCCGCGCATCTCGAGCCATCCGCCGCCATTCACCGCCGGTCCCCATTCGCCGAACGACGTCACCAACCCGTCGGCATGACGATCGTCGAGTTCCTTCGCAGCCGCTCCCAGAGCGGTAATCGAGAACGGATGCTTGCCGTCGTAATAAATTCCAAGATCGATATCCGATCGTTCGTCCGCAGTACCGCGCGCCCGCGATCCACCCAACACGATCGCCTGGATGCCCTCAATTTTTGAGACTTGCTCAACAACCTGAGTGAGTATCAGATCGATTTCGCGCTCAGTCGGCATCCGCCGAGCTTAAATCGCCCACTCACGTCGAGCAACGTCGCGCATGCTACATCTGTTACGCACGCCCATCGAACCCCCGCCCCTGAGAGCAAAGTAGCGCGCCGCGCGCAACTTTGCNNCAGGGGTCACCCCTGCCGCCCGCGGCGCAGGCGATTATCTCCGTAGTTTCGACTTACGTGTTAGCCCGCGCCGATGCGTCAATCGCGGGTGGCGGCACCGCCCCCAACAACGCCTGCAGCCTCGCGATACGCCTCTCCAGCGGCGGATGCGTCGAAAACAGGTTCGCGAAAAATCCCTCGTTGTCTTCGCGCACACCCTCGCGCGGATTCACGATGAACAGATGCCCGGTTCCCGCCGTCCCTTGCTTCAACGGCGATTCCGTCTTCGCGATATGCTCGAGCGCGCGCAGCAGCGCTCGCGGGTTGCGCGTGAACTCGACCGACGACGCGTCCGCGAGATATTCGCGCTGCCTCGACACCGCCATCGCGAGCAGTTGCGAAAAGATCGGCGCCACCGCCGCCAGCACGATCACTCCAACTGTGATCAGCGCCGCCACCTGGTTGTCGCGACTGTCGCTGCTCCGCCCGCGCCCGCCGAAGCCGCCGAAAAACATCCAGCGGTACACGAAATCCGACAGCATCGCGATTCCGCCGACCATCACCGCGATCATCATCATCGTGCGGATGTCATAATCCGCGATGTGCGACATCTCGTGCCCGATCACGCCTTGCAACTCTTCCCGGTCCATCTCCTCGACCAGGCCTTGCGTGACGCAAATCACCGAATGCAATGGATCGCGTCCGGTCGCGAACGCATTGGGCGACGGGTCGTCGATCAAATACACCTTCGGCACCGGCATCCGCGCCGCCGTCGCCATTTCATTGATCACGTCGAGCAAAATCTGATGCTGATTCGTGTAGGGCGTGAGCGGCGTGGCGTGGACCGACAGTAGGACCAGCGACGCGCCGCTGTAATACGAGACCATCGATTGCACGCCGGCGAAAACCAGCGCCGCAATAGTCAGTACCGGGAATCCGACGAAGTGTCCGTCAACAATCGCGACGTCGCGCGCCGCAATATCAAGTCCAAGGCCGAGCGCGCCGAGTAGCAACATGAACGCGACCACCAGCACCGCAGTCTCGCGGCGATTGGTCGCTTCGAGCGCCCTGAAATTGCTCGCTGCCATCGCGCGTCCTGGCCGGGACGATCAGGCCCGCGGCGCGCTCATCGACAGATCGACTTTAGGCACTGCCTGCTCTTCGGGCGCGCCTTTGAAGTATTCGGCGGGCTTGAAACCGAAATTGCTGGCAATGAGATTGGTCGGAAAAGTCTCGATACGCGTATTCAGATCGAGCACGACGTCGTTATACGCCTGTCGCGCGTATGCGATCTGATTTTCCGTGGTCGTGAGCTCTTCCTGCAGTTTGAGGACATTCTCGTCGGCCTTTAGCTGCGGGTAATTCTCCATCACCGCCATCAGCTTGCCCAGTCCGGTCGTGATCTGCGTCTCCGCCGCCATCCGCGAGGCCTGGTCCGGCGCGCTGACGGCCTTGGCGCGCGCCTCGACCACCTGCGTCAGCGTGTCGCGTTCGAACTGCATATAGCCTTTTACGGCTTCGACCAGATTCGGAATCAGGTCATGACGGCGCTTTAACTGTATATCTATTTGCCGCCACGCATTATCTACTTGATTGCGCAGACTGACTAATCGGTTATAGGCAAAGATTACCCAAGCAACGATAGCCACTATGACAATCAGAAATATCATTTGCGTTCCCCCGTGATATAGTCAGTTCGAGGTGGCTTCGTTGCTGGCTGCACCGACGACGCCGGCAGCGTCAACTGCCGGCGCCTGGGCTCCCCCAGCCGCTGCGCGAAACTTCCAGCAGCCGGCTAGTTATCGAACTCGACTTTGATCTTGAATGGCTTGCTCTCGGGCCGCTTCGGCAGCGTCACGTGCAGCACTCCGTCCTTGTAAGCCGCCTTGATGTTCTCGTGGCTGGCGTCCTCGGGCATCGCGAACGCGCGCCGCATCGTGCCGTACGCCCGCTCGGACAGATGGACTTCAGCGTCCTTCGTCCACTCGGGCCGTTTGCGCTCGGCCTCGACCACCAGGTTTCCGTCCTCGACGCGCACATCGACTGATTCGCTGTTGATGCCGGCCATCTCGAAGTAGAAATGGTAAGTGTCCGCGTCTTCGACCACGTCTGCCGCCGGCGCATGTTTACGCGCGGGTTCGACCTCGTTCCACAACACGTTCCAGTGGCGAAGCAATGAGTCATTTGGCGTAAAGCCGTTCATCCGCACTTCCATCTGAAGAATCCTCCTGCCGTAGCTATTCGGCGTGATTTTTAATTTCGGGGCCGCTCGGCGCGAGGAAGGCTCTATCTGTCCTTACGTCTCGAACTCGCCTCGCGTCCCACAACCTCAAGTTAAGTACGAACTCGGATGCGTCAAGCGACACATCGCGCGAAACATCGAAATTTCAGGCAAAAAGCGGCTATTTCGTGGATTCTGTCGTCTTCGAGACGTTCGCGATTTCCTGCGCAAATCGCGTAGCCATCTTGCTATCGCCGTTGCGTTCGGCGATTTTCATACCTTCATCCAGTTCTTTTAGCGCGCGCGGAATTTCGCCTTTGCCGAGATACACGCCGACCTTGCGAAAGATACGCGCGTAGAGTTCTCCTTTTTCGGTGGCATTCATGACTGCGAATACGAGCAACGAAAACGAAACTCGCGATACGATCCTCGACGGTTCTATCACGCTGATCCAGCCAAAGCACGGCTACCGCTTTTCGCTCGAGGCGATTTTGCTCGCCCGCTTTGCGCGCGCGACTACCCGCGATCGAGTGCTCGAGTTGGGCGCAGGATGCGGCGTGGTATCGATCATGATGAGTACTCTGTATCGGCCGCGCGAAGTAGTTGCGATCGAAATTCAGCCTTCGATGGCCGAGATGATCCAGCGTAGCGCCGTGATCAACGGACTAAAGTCGGTGCACGCGCTCTGCGCCGACCTTCGGCAGAAAAAAAT
>PMOH01000090.1 GCA_003161515.1 Deltaproteobacteria bacterium | reverse complement strand
GAACCGCCAATCTTGTTCAGCACCGCGTATCCGAACGGCTTTTCGCCGCGATACGCCTCCGCGGCGGGCATCGCGAAGATATATATGTAGGCCATCACAAGGTAGGCAATTGCGGCCATCGAAATTGCGACGCGATACGGACTGAATCTGCGAATCGCGTAGATGACCGCGCCCACCGAGACAATCCAGAATGCGATGAAGGCGGATTTCGCGGGCAGGTCAGGCAGAGCGTCGTAAGGGCTCGGCAAAATCGCCCAGGCTGGAATCAACAGGACGATGCCGCCGACTGCGGCGATTGCGACGATCGCGTAGCCGGCGATCAGCAGGCGGCGGGCGAAGGTCGAGCGTAGTTCGCCGGGATACGCGAGCGTTCGTGCGACCAGTATCGCAGCGGCGGGCAGAATCGGCAGGATGTAGTAGCTGCGGCGCGACCCGGAGAGCGTGAAAAATATGAACGTCGCCCAGAAATATACCAACGCGAATCGATCACTGCGCGCCGGCTCGGCATTGTCGTGCCGCAAGCTGTGCGTTTCGACCAAGGCGGCGGGCAATAGCGCGGACCATGGCGCCATCAGGCCGAAAATGACGTAGATGTATAAATAGATGGGGCCGCGATGGTCGAACGGATGGAAAAATCGCACGACGTTCTCGCGATAGACCATCGCGAGGCCCTTTTGCGTGCCCATCATGCGCGCCGAGATTTCGAACGGCAGATAGTACACGAAGCCGCCGATAGCAATGCCAACGACGGTGTACCAGTTGAAGAACCATCGGTTGCGATCGATGAGCCGTCGTATCCGATCAGCGAGTGAGCCGCGGGAAAGTTCCTGAAACAATTGCGCCCAGCCGTCGCGCAGGCATGCGTAGGCGCCGATCATCAGCAGCGGCAGTGCAAATCCGAGCAGGCCTTTGGTGAGCGAGGTAGCGGCCATGATCAGCCACAAGGTGACGACCCAGATTCCGCCGCCGCCACCCCGCACTTCCTCGTTGTAATTGAACAGCAGCAGCGCCGCGAGTTCGCCGGCGATCGTTTCGATGTCGGCGCTCGCGTCGCGCGAAAAGAATACGAAGCTGAAGCTCGTCGCCAGGATGACTCCGCTTAGCAACCCGGTGCGAGCATCGTAGAGGCGTCGCACAAGACAGATGAGCAGGCAGACCGCGAGGAGTCCCGCGATAGCGCTGGGCAGGCGGGTGGCAGCTTCGTTGAGGCCTCCTGTGAACGGTGTCGAAAAAATTACCAGCCAGTACGAGCCGAGCGGCTTGTCGTAATAGACGTGTCCGTTGATCGTCGGCCAGAAGTAGTTGTGCGTGACGATCATCTCGCGCGCGATTTCGGCCCATCTGAATTCCGAGGACCACAGCGCTCGCGCACCGAGGCGCGTGAAGAACAGAAACGTAGCGGCGAGGAGGAAGCATACCCCGTAATAGATGAGGCGCGGTTCCTCACTCGATTGATGTTGCGTAGCGGCGAAATCGCCCGGCGCTGAAGCTGAAGACATAGCCGGGATTGTAACTGGCGCGCTCCATCCTCTGCCATACGGCGATTCGGTTTCGATCGGTATGACAGAACATCGGGACGCAGATAGGATTATGTGAGATTCATGAGCCAGCCCAAAAATCCCGACAGTCATTCCGGCCGCCAGCCGAACCGGTTGATCAACGAACAGAGCCCGTACCTGCGGCAGCACGCGTACAATCCGGTGGATTGGTATGCGTGGGGCCCGGATGCGCTCGAGCGTGCGCGAGTCGAGAACAAGCCGATCATGCTCTCGATTGGCTACTCGGCCTGCCATTGGTGCCACGTGATGGAGCGCGAGTCGTTCGAGAACGACGCGATCGCGCGGTTGATCAACGAGAACTTCATTCCGATCAAAGTTGATCGCGAAGAGCGGCCCGACCTCGATCAGATTTACATGGATGCGGTGCAGCTGATCACGGGTCGCGGCGGATGGCCGCTGACGATGTTTCTCGCGCCGGACGGGCGGCCGTTTTTCGGCGGAACCTACTATCCTCCCGAGGATCGGCAGGGGATGCCCGGCTTCCCGCGCATCCTGATGGCGGTGTCGCAGGCGTATCGCGACAAGGCGAAGGAAGTCACCAACAATCTCGAGAAGCTGACTGAAGCGCTTGGCGCGATTACCAACTATGTCCCAACCGGCGGCGACCTGAAGCCGGGCCTCGCGGCAGAATCGGCGCGGGCGCTCGCGACGCACTACGACAGTATCAACGGCGGACTGGGGCAAGCGCCGAAATTTCCCAACACGTTCGTGTTCTCGCTGTTTCTTCGCGTGCACGCCGCCGATGGCGACGATTCAATGGCCGAGATGGTGCGGCACACGCTGTCGAAGATGGCGCGCGGCGGAATCTACGACCAGGTCGGCGGCGGATTCCATCGCTACAGCGTTGACGAGCGATGGCTGGTGCCTCATTTCGAAAAAATGCTCTACGACAACGCGCTGCTTTCGCGTCTGTACCTCGACAGTGGCCGCGCGCTCAACGAGCCGGAGTTCCTGGGCGTCGCGCGCGAAATCTTCGATTATGCTTTGCGCGAGATGACGAGTCCCGAAGGCGGCTTTTACGCCGCGCAGGACGCGGACAGCGAGGGCGTCGAGGGGAAGTTCTTCGTCTGGACGCCCGAGCAGGTCGATGCGGTGATCGGTCCCGAGCTTGGAGCGATTGCTGAGCGCTATTTCGACATCTCAATCGAAGGCAATTTCGAAGATGCGAACATTCCGCATCGCACGATCGAGCTGGCCGATGTGGCGCGAATGTTCAAAATCTCGGAAGACGAGATGGCGTCGAAGATTCGCGAGATTCGCACCAAGCTATTCGAGGCGCGCGAACAAAGGGTGAAGCCGGGCCGCGACGAAAAAATCCTGGTGGCCTGGAACGCGATGATGATCGGCGCGTTCGCCGAGGGGTATCGCGCACTCCATGAGCACAGGTATCTCGAAGCGGCGGAGCGTGCGGCGGACTTCATGATGACCACGATGTGGGACGGGCGCGCGCTGCGCCGGTCGTTCAAGGACGGCGTCGCGCGGCACAACGCCTACCTCGAAGACTATGCGCAGTTGGCGGGCGCGATGCTCGACCTGTACGAAGCGTCGCTCGACGCGAAATTTCTGGCGCATGCGCGGACCCTGGCGGACGTGATCCTCGAGCGCTTCATCGATAAGGAAAAAGGTGGATTCTTTTTCACCTCGGACGATCACGAAGCCTTGATCATGCGCTCGAAGGCGGCTTTTGACGGATCGACGCCGTCGGGCAACAGCGCGGCAGTTATGGCGCTGCTCAGGCTGCACGGCTACACCGGCGAGGAGCGCTACCGCGTCGAGGCGGAGCGGACGCTTCGCTTGTTCCGCGAATTTATCGAGAAGCAGCCATTCGGATTTTCGCACATGCTCGAAGCGGTGGACCTGTATCAACGCGGGCCAACCGAAGTTGTGATTGTCGGCGACCGCAAATCACCTGACCTGCTCGAATGGATCGAGCGGCTCGGCCTGCTCTACGTTCCAAATCTTGCGATCTTCGTCGCCGATCCGGCCGACGACCAAACCAGTTTCATCCCTGAGCAGGTGCGCGACAAACGACAGATCGACGGCCATCTGACCGCTTATGTGTGCCGCGAGCATACGTGCACCCCGCCGATTACGACGTTCAAGGATCTGCAAAAGGAATTGGCCGACTAGCTTCCGGCGATGCAACGCAACGCGCTCGATCTCAACGCGGGTGGCTCGAAGCTCGCGGCGCCCTTTCCGCCAATCGTGGTGAATCGCCCGGCGCGACGGCCGGGATCGCGGCTCCGAGTCGTGCTGCTCAACGCGGCCGGCGGCAAAAGGTTCCCTGAAATAGTCGCATGCCTGAAACGTCCGCCGCTGCAAGGCGCAGATGTGATCCTTTTGTGCGAGGTCAATGCGAAGGGGACGACGCCGTCGGCGCGTCGCGACGTTGCGGTGGAGATGGCATCGATGCTCGAGATGAGTTGCGCGTACGTCCGCGAGTTCGGGGTGATTAACGAGAGCGGAGAAATCCGTGGGTACCTGGGTAACGCGATCCTGAGCGCCGTGCCATTCGATGACGTCGTCGCGGTTGCGATGCCCAATCCGCGCACGCCGCGCATGTTGCGCCGCAACCCGAACTGGTCGCGGGTTGGCACGCCGACGGGAATCGTCACGAGAATGAATTTCGGCGGTCGAGAATTGACGGTTGGCCTCGCGCATCTGCATAGCCGGACCGTGCCGGCCGAGCGCGCGCGCCAGTTGGCGACTTACCTCGAGTCGTTCCCGGCAACAGGGCGCGCGGTTTTCGGCGGCGATCTGAATACCACGACCACTCAACTGTCGAGCTGGTCTGATTTGCGGGCTACGGCGCGCGAAATGATCGTGAATCCGCGTCGGTTCCGGGCGCCCCAGGCATACGAGCCCTTATTCGAGCATCTGCAAGCGCATCGGCTCGAGATCGATGGCGTCAATGTTGCGAACCGTCCGACCTTCACTTTCTCCGGACTGATTCCGCGATCGATGCGGCCGAAACTTGATTGGCTCGCGGTTCGCGACCTCCATCCGATCGCAGGGACGGCGGCGGTTATCACTCCGCGATCGCCGAGGTTGATGCGCCGCATATCAGATCACGATTTCGTGACCGTCGATCTCGAATTGTAAGCGGCTGAAATCCTTCCTCATCGCGACCCGACCTGACTAGAATTGCGCGGCTCGTCATAAGGAGGCGCACGCGATGGCATCGTTCAACGGTCTCGGCATGCATTTGGGGAATCTCGCGATACTTTCGAATGCTGAGAGCCGATCGATAAGTCCCGAAAATCCGACCGGCGAAAAGGGCAAAGGTGCGATGGCGATGCCGGACCTGGCCAAGAGTCCGGCGCGAAAACTCGGCCGCGGATGGAAGGTCGCGCCGTATGTCGTGATCGAGCCAGGCGAAGTCAAAGTACTCGCCGACATTTCAGGCGCCGGCGCGATCGCGCAAATCTGGATGACGCCGACCGGGCAGTGGCGCTCGAGCATCCTGAGAATTTACTGGGACGGATCGCCGGAGCCGTCGGTGGAATGTCCGGTCGGCGATTTTTTCGCGTGCGGGTGGAACAAATACGCGCAGGTTTCGTCGCTGGCGGTGTGCGTGAATCCGGGCAGCGCGTTCAATTGCTATTGGGAGATGCCATTTCGAAAGCGATGCCTGATTACCATGACGAATACTGCCGAGACGGCGATGATACTATTTTATCAAATCAACTATGTACTCACTGAAGTACCTACTGACGCTGCCTACTTCCATGCGCAGTTCCGGCGCGTGAATCCGCTGCCATATAAGGATGTGTACACAATTGTCGAAGGGATAACCGGGCGCGGGCAATACGTCGGCACGTACATGGCGTGGGGAGTTAACAACAACGGATGGTGGGGCGAGGGCGAGATCAAGTTTTTCATGGACGGCGATACCGAGTTTCCGACGATCTGCGGGACCGGCACCGAGGATTATTTTTGCGGGTCGTACAATTTTGATGTGGGTAAGGAGAACGGCGGGTATCGCGAATTCACGACGCCCTACGCAGGGCTGGCGCAAGTAATTCGGCCGGACGGGCTGTATTCGTCGCAGCAGAGATTCGGCATGTACCGATGGCATATTGCGGACCCGATAAGGTTCACGCAGAACCTGCGGGTGACGATCCAGGCGCTCGGATGGCTGGGCGATCCGCGCAAGGGCGCAGAGTTCCTGCCGCTGCAGGACGACATCGCGTCGGTGGCGTACTGGTACCAGACACTGCCGTCGGCAAAGTTCCCGCCGCTGCCATCGCCCGACTATCTGCGAATAGTGTAGTGCGGATTCCGACTGACTATTCGAGCTTGTGCGCGGATTCGATTATCAGGTCGCGAACGCGAAGTGGTTCTTCAAGCGCGAGCAGCCGGTAGCACTCGGCCCATCCGATCCAGTCCGGAGGGACGGAAGGGTTCGTGAACGGCAGGTAGCTCGGTTGAAACATCTTCTCACTATGACCGCGCAGTTCGATGTGGCGGTATATGCGCTGGACGCGCAGTTGCGGAGTGTTCAAGCGGTCGAGCAAAACGCCGACCACCTCCGGTTCCCGCAGTCCCGAGACGATGATTACGCGTTGATCGGTGACGCCGTAAAACGTGTTCGACAGGTAGGTGTGGAAGACGATCGCTTCCGCGACCAACACGCAAACCAGCACTGCCAACAGGATTGAATTCAGGTCCGCGCGCTCGGCGAGGCTTGAGTCGAGCGGGAGTGCACGCAACGCGAGTGCGGCGATTCCTATGAGGATGACGATGCTGGCGCGCCAGCGGAGCGCGGTCGTGTCGTGCGGGCGCCCGCACCAGAGCAGGGTTTCGCGCGCCAGCAAGTGGGACGCGATGACGGCGGACGCCTCAGGGTCCATCGATCACTTTATGATGCCGGCGATGCGCAGGGTGGCGATTCGGTCGGGGGAGTAGCCGAGGTATTCGCGGAGGATCTCGTCGGTGTGCTCGCCTAACATCGGAGCGGCGCGATCGATCTTGCCGGGGGTTGCGGAGAACTTCGTGAGCATCCCGGTTTGCTTCACGCGGCCCCATTCCGAGTGGGACAACTCGGCGATCAGGTCGTTCGCGATGACCTGCGGATCGTCGAACAGTTCGCGGGTGTGATTTATCGGAGTTGCCGGGATTGCGGATTTCTTTAACGCTGCGAGTGCGTCGTCGCGATCGAGCTTGGCAAATTGCTCTGCGAGCGCTTCCGCGAGTGCGCCTTCGTTCGGCTCGGTAGAGGCCGTCTCCCAGTTAGTATTCGGCATTTCCGGCAGAATAGTCAGTAGCGCGCGCCACTGAGTCTCATTCGATAGTGAGATGAATAGCCATTTGCCATCGTCACATTGATAGGCGCGTGAGAGGGCGGAGCGTCCGCGATTCTCTGCGCTGCCGTTTTCCATGTCGGGGCGGCCGGGATAGAAGGCGAACTCGCCGGCTTGAAACGCCATCGCGGATTGCAGCAGTGAGGTCTCGCAGAATTGCCCGCGTCCGGTGATTTCGCGCGCCCGCAGAGCAAGGACGCATCCAAACGCGGAGAGCATCGCGGCGCCGTAATCGCAAATCGCGCAGGTCAGGTACACCGGATGCCCGTGGTGGCCGCCCTGCGCCGCCATCACGCCCGACCGCGCTTGCAGCAGCGGATCGAAGCCGGGCTGATTGTGTTCCGGGCCGCGATTGCCGAACGCGTTGACCGACATGTAGATGATGCGCGGGTTGCGCGCCGCGAGGCTGTCGTAGTCGAAGCCGAACTTGCGCATCCGGCCCGGGCGCAGGTTCTCGACGACGATGTCTGCCTTGTCCGCGAGTCCGTGGATGATTTCGCGGCCCTGGTCGGTCGCAAGATTCAGCGCGAGGCCGCGCTTGCCCTGGTTCCATCCGAGGAAGCCGAAGCCGAAATGGCGAAAGGAGTCGCCCTCGAGGCTTTCGATCTTGATAACTTTGGCGCCGAGTTGCGCG